>NZ_JALFPR010000048.1:0-6574 GCF_022785585.1 Oliverpabstia sp.
TTTGCATATTTATATATTGCATCTTGTCAGAAAGTACTTTCCTGTAAGTGAGACAAAACTCGTTTCGAAAACGATGTACTAGTACAGAGTTTCATAAATAACTATACTATACACGCTGGATACGGATTCGAGTGTGCAGGTTTAAAAACGTAGGTGTAGCGGGCTACGCTGAGACTTTTAGACCTGTGCAATCGGATTCGTAGACAAGTGTATTGTGTAGTTATTTTGAAAACACTGTACTAGGCGCATCCTCGCGGAACGTTTCTTACGTTACAGGAAAGCAATTTCCCGTAACGTAAAAAAACAGATGACAGATACCGTTTTTGTCGACATCTGTCACCCGTTTTGTTTTTATTCAAACATCTCTATTGTCACCTTGTTACTGATGAACTGATAGCGGAACCGTACCACGGTATTATCTTTCCGGGTAGTGAAATATGCCTTATTCGACGAACCGCTCCTTGGATAGCCATCTGCCTGATAGGTGGCAGACAACGTTCCATACGTGGAAATAGAATAATCGTAGGTTCCCGCAAACGGAATGACCACCGATAAGGTATACGTATTATCACCAATATAATACATTCTGGTCAGCTCACTGTTGGAGTCATTCTTTACCGCTCCCACATGAGACTGAAAACTTCCGTAAACAACAATTTTTTCCGGGAGTTTCATTCCGGTTTCTTCATCACAGACATTTTCTGCTCCATAGCGGATCAGCATCTCCGGATTGGCTGCCTTCTCCCGCAGCGTGTGGCCGGTCGCCCATAGGCGTTTTGCAGTCTCTTCCTGATCGAATCCCATCGGGCAGGCTGCGCTCTTCGTGTTGATCTGATAGAAATCCTGTGCATCCATCTGACCGTTATCTGCGCGCTTCATGGACACTTCCGCGTTGTGGATCATCCGGCGGAACGGCAGTTCGAAATATGCATTGGGATTATTGATTTCGGTCCACTTGTAGGTATATTCCAGAAAATGATTCCGGCCTTTCTCCGGCTGGTTGGCAAACCAGGCGATCTGGTCGTATCCCCACCAGTCTCTCCAGGCCAGTTCTTCTCTCGGTATATTTTTCCGGTCATCAACGACCAGTCCGCCCCAGTTGTCGTATTCCATCAGGTATGGCATAGTTTTCGCGGACCATCCATTTGGATTCTCTCCACCTTCGCTGTAGCCCTCGCGCACCAGTACCAGCTCTTCTCCCGGCACTTCCAGAAGCGGCATACGGGTAAATGGCATTGCATGATAATCAAACAGCAATTTTCCACGGATATTTACCCCATGGGTATGTGCATCCAGCAGTATCTTGTGACGTCTTCCATGAATTTTCGCATACTCGCGGATCATACCGAACAGTTCTGTTGTTTTTGCCATTCCTTTATCGTTCGCGGTATACAGGTGCACCTGCCCCATATGGAGTGCCTCATAGCCACAGTCGATGTATCGGGTTGCCCGGTAATAAAACCACAGTCTTGCTTCCTGCCGGGACAGATCCGGAATCCCCCCGTCTTTTGCCGGATCCTCTCTCCTGCTGGTAAATCCGCTGGATTCGTCTGTAAACAACGCATCATCCAGGCAAAAACACCGGTGTTCCGGTTCCATACCAAATGCTTCAAACACATAGTCCGGGATCTCTACTGTCTCCATACGGCGTGTGATCCACTCAAAGACGCAGGACTGCAGGATCACTTCCGGATCCTGGGCATGCACTTTATCTGCCAGTTCCTTTGACAACCGAAAATGCTCTTCGTCATCCATCGTCATATACCAGATACCTGATGCTCTTCCAAGAAATTTCACACCCATCTCCCGGATCGCACGCAGATCATCTTCCAGTGTTTTGCTTTCATATAAACCTGCTGCCGTCACACTCCGGGACAGGTAATTTTCCAGAACTTCTCTGGAGATATTGCCATCAAATGTAAAATTCATCGTTTTTCACCCGTAACATTTCCTCTCTGTGAAACGCTACTTCCCTTCTCTCCTGTTTTCGTAACTTCTACGTCCGTGTATTGCTATCCGGTACATTGTTTCGTAAATAACTGTATCATTCACGCAGGATACGGATTCGAGTGTGCAGTTCAAAAAACGCAGGCGTAGCGATCTACGCTGAGGCTTTTTAAATTGTGCAATCGGATTCGCAGACAAATGAATGATACGGTTATTTCGAAAACGATGTACCAGTACTCGTCAGATAAGCCGCCAGGGTACTCATACACGCCCCGCTGGCTCCCTCTGCCATCTCATCGGTTTCTTTGCGTACCACGGACGGTCCCACCATATCGAGATGGATCCACTGTGTTCCATCTTCCACAAAATTTTCCAGGAAACATGCCGCCACGCTGGCACCTGCCCCTTTCCCCGGGGCATAATTGGCAAAGTCCGCACAGATCGACCATTCGATCATCTTATGGTAGATCGGTCCCATCGGCAGCTGCCAGTAATATTCTCCGGTCTGCTCCGCTGTTTCTTCCCAGATGCGAAGCGCTTCCCGCTCATTGCCAAACAGCGCAACCACCTGATCTCCCAGGGCGCTCTGTGCCGAATACGTCAGGGTGGCAAGGTCGATCACGGTGCGCGCCCCCATACGCTGCGCAAACGTGATACCGTCACACAATACCAGCCGTCCTTCCGCATCGGTGTTGTAGACTTCCACGGTCTTTCCTGCCAGCGTCGTGATCACATCGCCCATCTTTACCGCATCCGGGCTGATCACATTTTCTGCGAGCATCAGCACTGCCATCACATTTTTTTCGACTTTCTGTATAGCAAGATACTCCAGCATCTCCAGCATTTCCGCTGCCCCGCACATATCGTACTTCATGCCGTTCATGCCATCGACAGACTTCAGATGATACCCCCCGGCATCAAACATCAGTCCTTTTCCGACCAGTGCGGTCCAGTCTGCCCCCGGTGCGCCCTCATAGCGAAGCACTACCATGGCAGCCTCTCTCCGGCTTCCCTGATTGACTGCTAAAAGAGCGCCGCATCCAAGTTCTTCCAGCTTCTGATCTCCATAAATTTCACAGTCGATTCCAAGCTCCTGCGCCAGCGTCTGTGCATACGATGCTAAATCTTCAGTATGTAAGTAATTGTTCGGCAGATTTCCAAGAGTTCTCGCATGTCCTTTACAACGTCCCAATAATTCCCCACGCTCCAGCGCTGCTATTTCCTGCGCCGAGCCTTCCAATACAAATGTATAACAGGTATCTCCATAATCACACAGTGAATCCCTGTTTTCGTATACTTTCTGTTTTCCCAGCATCTTCACTCCGTTCCGGGAAAACTGATATGCACCATCGTACAGGCTGCACACCCCATTGCACAGCATCTGTATCCATTCCTTTTCGGAAAATCCTTCTTTTTTTACCACGATCCAGCAGTCACCGCCCCGTTTTTTCCCAAGTTTCCGGAAGTTTTCCGGTGTCGCCCTTCCTTTCTCCAAGAAAACTTCTGCCTGCTGTTCTTCTGCCTGATTCGTCCATCGGATCTTCATCTTATCCACACCCCACATACTTTTCCCCTGTATATTTACACAATTTCCCGGTTATACAGGGGAAACCTTGATTGCCTTATTATTTTATCACTCAGATATCAGTGAAAGATTCCCCCATAAACCTCGTCATATTTATCTACCAGCTGTTTTGCCAGCGAATACGAATTTACCAGCGGATGTAACATCAGCGCCTGTACAGCGGTTTCTTTGGACTGATTTTTGACTGCCTCTACGGTCAGTTTTTCGTACATTTTGATCAGACGGATCAACAGATAGCAATGTTCCGGTACTTCTTCAACTCTGACCGGATGGATGCCGTCTTTGGATACCAGACAGGTAGTCTCGATCACATCTTCATCTGCCAGTCCCGGGATGCTTCCGTTATTTTCTACGGACAGTACCAGATATTTTCCTTTTTCACTCTGCATACCTTCGATGCAGTCCAGCATAACCCCTGCATATCCCATACCGTCCGGTACTTCCAGCTGGCCTTTTTCCAGCAGCGGACGTTTTGCCAGACCGGACTCGATGCTCATGTAGGAATTCTCACGAACCTGCATATAATACAGGAAGATCTGCAGTGCGCCTTCAGGATCGGCATCGATATCCATATGCTTCAGTTCGTCCATCATCTGAATATTAACGTTCTCGATGGTCTTTCCTCTGGTTGCACCTGATTTTTGGATATTTTCCAGTGCTTTTTCTCTGTGATAGTAGTAGTACAGATATTCGTTCGGCAGGAATCCGATGGAACGGAGCAGGTCCGGATCAAACATGGAGAATTCCTGTACCCCCTGTAAAAATGCATCGTCCGCCAGCAGTTCCGGTAAGATTTCCTCGCCTTTTTTCTTTACGCTGCGGATCCAGGACAGGTGGTTTAATCCGAAAAATTCTACATACAGATCGTCTTCTTCCACCCCCAGATCGTGTGCCATGCGGAACTTGGTGCTGCTTGGAGCATCACAGATACCGATGATCTTGTCGTATCCGGCGCTTCGCAGTGCCTGTGTTACCAGACCGGACGGATTGGTAAAGTTGAAGATCCATGCATCCGGTGCATATTTTTTGATCATTTCACAATATTCCATCAGAACCGGAATGGTACGAACTGCCATGGAGAATCCGCCGACACCGGTTGTCTCCTGTCCGATCACGCCAAGATCCAGAGCGATTGTTTCATCTACAACACGGGAATGGTCTCCGCCGACACGCAATGTGGTTACGATATAATCTGCTCCAGTGATGGCTTCCACCGGATCGGATACCGCCCATACTTTCAGTTCTTCGTGGTTTCTCTCCACTACATGTTTACATAACTTTTCAATGATTCTCTGTTTTTCTTCCTGGATATCGTAGAGTACGACTTCGTCAATGTGAAGTTTTTTATATCTTTTTAAAAGTCCGTTGATAAAAATTACGGTACGTACACCTGCTCCTCCGATAACTGCAATTTTCATAACCTTTTCCTCCTTGTTGTCTCTATTTGTTTCTCTCAATAGTTTCCTGGTTTTTGATAAATGTTTCCAGCTTCTCCTCTGTCGGAAATCCGGTATTGCCACCCAGCGCGGTTACGGAGAGTGCTCCGCACCCATTTCCGCATTTCAGGCATTCTTCCATGGATTTTCCTCTCAGGAATCCGTAGACAAATCCCGCATTAAAGGAATCTCCGGCTCCTGTGGTGTCCACGGCTTCCACTATGTACGGTGCGGCCTGATACAACCTGCCGTCTTTCACTGCGATGGAACCTTTTTTGCCCATCTTGATAACCGCCATACCTGCAGTCCGGGCAAATTCCCGTGCAGCTTCCTCAGCACTTTCTTTTCTTCCGTAGTGTTCTGCTTCTGTCTCATTCATAAACAGCACATCAATATACGGGAAGAGATCCCGGATCTCCGGTTTCCACTCGCCGGTGGAATCCCAGCCGACATCAAAGGATACCGTTGCCTGTGTCTCTGCCTTGATCTTCTTTAACAGTTCCAGATATTCGTTATGATTGATGGAACCTGCATAGCCGGTCACGTGGATATGTGCGGCTTCTTTTACTTTTTCTACATCTACATTGACAATACTGATCTTTTCGTTGGTCCCCCGATAGGTCAGAAAGGAGCGGTCTTTTTCATTGGTAAAGCTCAGTGAGATTCCCGTTTTTAACTCCTTACTTATCACAAGCAGAGAATCATCTACATGGCTTTCCCGAAATTTGTTCCGGATCAGTTCGCCGTAACAGTCATCTCCCACCTCTCCCTGAAAGACCGGGTGAAGTCCCAGCTTGCCGACTCCCAGGGTAAATAATGCGGCGCCGCCGCCGACAAATGTTTCCATCACGGAAACTTCGTCTTCCTGTCCCGGTTCCGGAAATTTTTCCACTCCCGGGATCACGATATCAATGTTGACATCGCCGTATACATAAACATCCCATTTTTTCGCGTTCATACCTTCTCCCTCTCTCGTGTGCCCGGATTTTCTGTCACTTCCGCAGTCCGTTTTGTTCATTGTATCATAATTCTGCAGCACCATGTGGTGTATTTTTTTATACTTCTCTCTTTTTTCTCTATAAAATCTGCTTTTTTGACTTTTCTCAGAAACAGTAATTTTCAACCTTATTTTTTTCACAGAAAAAGGTTCCCCGCATCGCTCATAGATTCATCTCTATATAAATGCTGAACGAGGCAAAGAACCTTTTAATATTTAACTTAACCTTTCACTGCACCGATCATCGCGCCCTGTGCAAAGTATTTCTGCACGAACGGGTATACACAGAGAATCGGAACGGTTGTAACAACAACTGCTGCCATCTTCAGAGAATCGGATGTTACAGACACGGTATTATGCGCCAGTGCCTGTGCAACAGAAGTTACTTCCTGCTGTGAATTCATTGCTTTTGTCAACATCTGCTGCAGAACGGTCTGTACCGGCCACAGTTTGGTGTCGTTGACATAGAATGCTCCTGCAAACCAGTCGTTCCAGTGATTTACTGCGGTATACAGTCCAACTACGGCGATTACCGGTTTACTTAACGGAAGCATGATTTTCAGGTAAGTCTGAAAGAATCCGCAGCCGTCCAGTTTGGCTGACTCTTCC
>NZ_JALFPR010000095.1:0-5212 GCF_022785585.1 Oliverpabstia sp.
TGAGAATGGAAATTATCAATATTCAATAAATGGAAATGTACAAGAAAATGCTGATAGTTTGATTATTGATGATTCAGAAGAGATTGTATTTGGTGAAAGCAATTTAAAAGATCTATATGAGAATTTGAAAATGGAAACAAAAGCCCCGATAATTTGTCTTACAAGTCTAGATGATAATAGCAAAGTAACGTATGCTACCTATAATAAAAGATACAGGACTATTAGCTATAGAATACTTGAAAATAGTACATATATATATGTGAGTCAAAAGAAACAAGTAGAAGAAACATCGGATGGAGCAGTGAATAAAAACAATTTTGTGAAGGAAATGGAGATACCAGAATTAGATATTAAGACGAGTATTTACGAAAGTACACAGGATAATAGTTTATACTGCAATTTGATTTATGACAATAATTCGATTTCGATTGTTTCTAACATGGATTTGGAAAATTTTATGATATTGTTAAAAGGGCTTGAATATTATTAAAGGAGATCAGTATGAAAAAATATATTGCATTAATATTAAGCTGTATGTTAGTGGTTGCTCAATGTAGTCTTGTATTGGCAAGTGAAACAGAGCAATATGAAATGGTAGAAATGAATAATGATGATATTTTTACAACAAGTTCACAGGAAGAAGTAGCACCATGTTTGCTGTATATTGCAAATATTTACACTTCTATAATAAAAATAAGCTCTAATCAGGTAGGAATTCGTGCTGAAACAGTATGTAGCGAAACCGTCAAATCCATAACGGTAACGTACACATTACAGAAATGGAATGGAAGTCAATGGGTGCGTGTAGCATCAAAAACAGCATCGGCATCTAATGTTGCGCAGACGGTAAAGAGTTATACAATTACTGGTGTGTCTTCGGGAAAATATAGAACCAAAGCAACAGCATCAGTAACGGGTTATAATGGATATACAGAATCATTAACTGGATACAGTGGAAGTATTACAATTTAACATTCGGTAAAATCCCCTTCCATCAGAATTCATCGATCTGATGAGAAGGTGGTTTTATACCCTTACTCTCCAACAATTTATCTTCCAAAAAGTAAGGGTTTCAGTCATTGCAGAGGAACAAGAGGCAACCGCATCCGCTGAAGTTCCCTGTGATGGCTGTTTTTGACTTCCTGTCCAGACAATACTTTGAATATAAAAATGTGGCGAAGAGATTCCCTCACGGGGGCTTCGCCACATTTTTTAAGTTTCAGGAATATCTGTAATTTCATCTGCCCGGTATTGATTGAAGATTCCGCGTACTGCCTGGTGCAGCTGTGGCTTGAGTTCTTCAAGACCTACCGGCTGCTGGTAAAGGATCGAATTGTAGCTGGTTCCACTGACCAGTTCGAGAATCATGTACATCATAAGCTCCGGAGAGTGGTAGGTATGATTGGCATTTTGAAGCATGCTATCATAGATAGTATGAATGGATGGAGTATCTTCGCTCGGTGTGAAGAACAGTGAGTTTTTGAAAAATCCCCAGCTCAGATGTTTGGATAAGAGGCGTACCAGATTCAGATTGTTTGCCAGCTGATCTAAAATATCATCCATAATAAAGATCACCTGATCTTCAAAATCCGTGATTTCTGTGTGCTTTTGCAATGCCAGATAAGAAGTCTGAAACACCTGGCTTGCCTTGTGGGCAATCAGGTGATTGCGGATATCGTATTTATCTTTGAAATAAAGGTAAAACGTTCCTTTTGCCACGCCTGCATTTTTAACAATATCTGCAATGGAAGTTTTATTGAATCCATTGTCTATAAAGAGAGAGAAAGCGGAATCCAGCAGGGATTCCCTTTTTTGCTGTTTGTTGTGATCGACTTTTCTCATACCGGGATCAGCCCCCTTCCTGTCGTTGTTTCCCATATTATAAGGAAATATCCACAAAAAAGTCAAATGAAAATTGGTCATTTTTATATTTTCGGAAAGTTGCATAAAATACAAAATGACTTTTAGTCAACTTTTTGCGGAATAAATATTGACTAAGAGTCATTTTTAAGGTATAACAATAAATGACCAAAGGTCAGTAAAACGACCGGCGGAAATATGATAAGAGAAGTTAAGGGAGGAATATAATATGGAGAAGCTGGGAAGGAAGATCGTCAGGTTTCGAATTCCGATATTTATCATCGGATTGTTGTTGCTGATTCCATCCGTCTTTGGATATATCAACACAAGAGTCAATTATGATGTACTTTATTATCTGCCGGATTCCATCGAGACGATGCAGGGTCAGGATATCCTGGTGGATGAGTTTGGAACGGGAGCCTATTCGATGTTTATCTGCGAGGGCATGGAAAACAAAGATGTGGCAAAGTTAAAAGAACAGATTGAAGATGTGGAACATGTCAGCAAGGTTGTCTGGTATGACAGTTTTGCAGATATCAGCATTCCGATGGAGATGTTGCCGGAGGACATCAGAGAGGCCTTTAATGCAGACGATTCCACGCTGATGTTTATTATTTTCGATACGACGACCTCTGCCGATGAGACTATGGATGCCATCGAAAACATCCGTGCACTGGCAGGCAAACAGTGCTTCTTAAGCGGTATGTCAGCCATCGTCACCGACACCAAGAACCTGGCAGAATCCGAGGTTGCAATCTACGTCCTGATCGCAGTCGTTCTCTCCTGTATCGTTCTGGCACTGACCATGGAATCGTATCTGATCCCGGTATTTTTCCTGTTAAGCATCGGCATGGCGATCCTGTATAACATGGGAACTAATATTTTCATGGGCCAGATCTCCTACATTACAAAAGCACTGAGTGCAGTCCTTCAGCTGGGTGTTACGATGGACTACTCGATCTTCCTGTGGCACAGCTATCAGGAACAGAGAGAAAAAGGCGAAGAGGATCACAAAGAGGCAATGGCAAAGGCTATTGCGGCAACGATCAAATCAGTAGTCGGAAGCTCGATTACAACGATTGCCGGATTTATCGCCCTGTGTTTCATGAGTTTTACCCTGGGTCTTGACCTTGGTATCGTTATGACAAAAGGCGTTGTATTTGGTGTGATCTGCTGTGTCACCGTACTTCCGTCCATGATCATGATTTTCGACAATGCACTGGAGAAAACAAAACATCGTCAGCTGATCCCGGATTTTCCGAAGATTTCTGATTTTGTGGTAAAACACCATGTGATCTTCGCAATCTTATTTGTGGTATTGTTTATCCCGTTTGCTTATTTCCAGGCACATGCAAGTGTGTACTACAACCTGGATGCCAGCCTTCCGGATACTCTCCCAAGTGTCCAGGCAAATACAAAACTGTCGGAAGAATACGACATGGGTGCGGCACATATGATCCTGCTGGATAAGGAGCTGGATGCCAAACAGAAATACAACATGATTGCCGATATCGAAAAGGTAGACGGTGTAAAACAGGTACTTGGTCTGGAAAGTATCATCGGACCGGCATTTCCGGAGAGTATGATCCCGGAGAATGTGAAAGAAATCCTGGAGAGTGATAACTACGAACTGATGCTGATCATGAACGAATATGCGGTAGCATCCGATGAGGTCAACAGTCAGCTGAGTGAGATCAACACGATCCTGAAACAGTACGATCCGACCGGTATGTTGGTAGGTGAAGCACCGTGCACGAAAGATCTGATCGAGATCACCGACCACGACTTTGCAGTGGTCAGTGCGGTATCGATCCTGGCAGTATTCTTTATCATTTTCTTCGTATTTAAATCGATATCCCTTCCGGTGATCCTGGTTATGGTCATCGAGGGTGCGATCTTTATCAACATGGGTATCCCGTTCCTGACGGGAACAAAACTTCCGTTCATCGCTTCCATCGTTATCGGAACGATCCAGCTGGGTGCGACCGTAGATTACGCGATCCTGATCACCAGCCGTTACGAGAAAGAGCGCGGAGAAGGTAAAAGCAAGAAAGATGCGATCCAGATCGCTCACAAAACCAGCATTCGACCGGTTATGGTATCGGCGTTCAGCTTCTTCGCCGCTACCTTCGGTGTTGGTATGTATTCTCAGATTGATATGATCAGCTCTCTGTGTCTGCTGATGGCAAGAGGCGCGCTGATCAGTATGTGTGCAGTATTATTATTCCTGCCGGCTATGTTCTGGCTGTTTGATGGATTTATTTGTAAAACCAGTCTGAATTTCAGACGGAAACATTAGGAGGAGATCGTTATGAAGAGAAAATATGTACAGGCAATGATGACAGGTATGACAGCAATGCTGGCAGTAACCGTTCCGGTAACGACTGTTGCCGCAGCGACTCCGGAAAAAGAACAGACCGTCTATGTCAATGCCGACCAGAATGGAAATGTAGAAAAAGTGATCGTCAGTAACTGGCTGAAGAATACAGACAAAGAAAGCACGCTCGAGGACAACAGCGAACTGAACGATATCACCAATGTAAAGGGTGAGGAAAGCTATACCCAGGGAAGCAATGGCAAACTGGTATGGGCCGCAGACGGCAATGACATCTATTATCAGGGAGAAACCAGCAAAGAACTTCCGGTATCGGTAAAAATGACATACTTTCTGGATGGCAGGGAAATCAGTGCCGCAGATCTGGCAGGAAAGAGCGGAAAAGTAAAGATCCGTATCGATTATACCAACAATTCTTCCCGGAACGCGAAGATCAACGGAAAGAAAGAGACAATTTACACACCTTTTATGATGGCAACCGGAATGATCCTTCCGACTGATACTTTTACGAATGTAGAAGTAACCAACGGTAAAGTGATCTCCGATGGAAATAATAACATCGTCCTGGGAATCGGTTTTCCGGGACTGTATGACAGCCTGAAACTGGGTGATCTGGATTCCTTCAAGGACAAAGAAAGCCCGGATTATGTGGAAATCACTGCAGATGTGGAAGATTTCTCCCTGGCACTGACCGCTACCGTGGCAACTACCGGTACACTGAATGAACTGGGCCTGGATGACATCGATGATCTGGATGACTTGCAGGACAGCCTTGATAAACTGACCGAATCTTCCACCGCACTGGTAGAAGGAAGCCGTGCACTGCAGGAAGGCATCCAGGAACTGGACAGTTCCGCAGATACCCTTGTGGATGGTCTGAACAGTGCCGATGATGGCGCGGGACAGTTAAAAGATGGTATTGATACCATGAACAACAGCAAAGGAACTCTGATCTCCGGTATCGATAAACTGGTAGCAGGTATGGAAAGTCTGGGAAGCGGTGCAGGAAGTTTGCAA
>NZ_JALFPR010000001.1:0-15660 GCF_022785585.1 Oliverpabstia sp.
TACTGCACATAAACTCATGTGCAATACCCGTCTATTCCTCCGGTTCTTACGTCCCGTTATCTATTACTTTTTATTTCTTTTTCTTCTCTTCAGCGCAAATCCGCCAGTTCCCAGAGAGGCAACAGCCAGTCCAAGCATCTCAAGGATGTTGGTAGGGTCGCCGGTCTTGGCTGTCTTGCTGGTGCTTGTGCTTCCTGAAGAAGTTGTTGTTTTATTGCCTGTACCAGAAGTGGTTATGTTGTTCTTAGATGCTGCAGGTGTTGCCGTTGGTGTGGTGGTCGGGGTTGGTGTCGGTGTGGTTCCGTCCGCTTTCACCAGAGCTTCAATAGCTTTGTTCAGAGAAGCTGCTGCATTATCTACACTTGTCTGGTCTTTCTTAGCTTCCAGGGCACTCTTTGCATTCTTCAGTGCTACCTGCAGAACTTTCCAACTGTCTGCTGTGTAATCTGCTTCTTTCAGTGCTTCTGCACTCTGGATTGCTTTTTCCAGAGAAGCTGTGTTGATTTCCTTCGCCGGATCTTCTTTTGCAGCTTTTTTATAAACAAAGCTCAAATCTTTGTATCCGGTTGCTGTTACTACGATTTCAAAGCTGTCACCCTCTGCAAATGGTGCTGCATCTGTGATCAGCGTTCCGTCATCATTAAACAGTTTTACTGCATTACGTCCGCTTACTGCATAAGGTTTTCCATTAACAGATACGGAGGTAATATTCTTGATGTAATCTGCAAATTCTGCGTCAGTAGCGCCTGCTGCTTTTGTCAGACCAGGTTTTTCACTGTTTTCGTTATATGCTGCCGGCATTGTTTCCGCATATACTTCAAATCCAAAACTGATCGGTGCATATTTTCCACTCTTATCAGTAATAGTCAGTGTGTATGCTCCTTTTTTCACATCTTTCAGGATCAGTTTTTCGCCTTTTACGCTGGCAGTAGCACCCTCTACCGTGTACTCTGCGTCAAATTCTTCCGGAAGAGTCAGACCGGAAATAGTAGTTGCCACACTTGTTTCTCCGTCTTTCAGTTCCGCATCTGCTACAGCAACTGCGCTGGTATCAAATTTTACAGGTACATACAGACCTTTTTCGCCGCCTACCAGGATCTCATAGATACCGTTAGCTGTGTAATAAGTCACTTTATCGATATGCTGTCCCATCATTGCTTTGTAATGTTCAGATGATGTCGGGCAGTTATGTACTGCTGTGGTAAATCCGGTAGCCCATGCCAGTTCGGAAACTCTCCAGATATTTTCCAGGTGACGCATACCGTAATCGCTGCCTTCTTTTGTGCTTACAATAACACCGTAGATAGCTGTTCCTGACGGAATGGTATCGGTCAGTCCATCCAGATCCAGCTGATAATCACCGTATTTGGAATCGGTCATCAGTTCCGCTGTCACACCCTCTGTGATGGTTGTAACTGTTCCCTGTGTTGCTCCAAAGGAGAAGGTTCCATCTTCATTTACGGTCAGCTCTTTGTAGTAAGATGGTTTCTCACTCAGTGTATAGTAGGAATGACTTGCGCTCTCAAACAGGGCATCTTTTCCTGTATAATCTGTTGTGCTTTCCTGTCCTCTGTTGGTAACTGTGATACTTACTTTGGAATCATCGGTAATCTGTGTGTATTTGCTCAGATCCGTACCTGCCGGAACTTTTACCGGGAAAGTTACACCGGTGATCTCATCACCGCTTGCATCCACATGGTAAGATCCGCCTGCAAGACTGCCTGTACGGACTTTATTTTTCGTTGCAGAGGTGAATGCATCTACTTTTACACTGTTATTTACATCTGCTGCGTAAAACTGGTCATATGGAATATTCATCAGGACATATGTTCCGGTTGTAACATCCGGTGTCTCCGGTTCTGACGGTTTTATTTCCAGAGCTGCAACCGCTTCATCCAGTGCTTTCTGGGCTGCGTCAACTGCTTCCTGAGATTCTTTTGCTTCCAGGGCTGCTTTTGCTGCGGTAAGCTTTTCTGTCATATTTGTCCAGGATGCTTCTGTATAATCTGCCTGATTTTTTCCTTCTGCTGCTGTGATGGAAGCCTGAAGACCATCTGTCTTTACTTCAACCGGAGTTGGATCCTGTTTTTCAGCTGCTGACTGGATAGCTGCAAGGGCTGCCTGTTTTACTGCTGTAGCAGTACGGGTTGCACCCGATACTCCATCTGCTCCAATCTTCCATCCATTGATTGTTGCTTCAGTTGCTGGCTGACCTTCCAGCAAAGCTTTTATTCCTTTGCTTTTGTTATAAGCTTTATTAAAATAGCTATCATTTCCTGAGCTATAAGCTGCATCCGGTGTCACTGTAATATTTTCAAATTTTCCATCTTTTACTGTGAGCTCAACAGAAACACCATAATCTGCCCAATCATCATCCACATCAGCAGCCGGATCTCTGTTTACCTGCGCAGTACTTGTGTACGTTCCATCCGCTGCTACCTGGTCCCCGGTCACTGCAAATGCTGTTACCGGGCAAAGTTCCACTGCCATTGCTGCGGCTACCGCCATGGCCATTGCTTTGGTCCTGACTCTTTTGTTGTTCATAAACTCCTCCTTCTTTTACCATAAAATTTTATAGTAGCTTATTATGTAACTATTCAGTAGCCAATGGGGAGGTACTGAACAGTTACCTTATTATCAAGTTAGTCACTATTTCTACTATTAGTTGATAATATTTATCATTAGTTGTGACTAACCTATAATCAAAAAAAATAGACGTTATCTCTTTTCTCAGGAATGTACCTGACAGCTGCCTCTCTCTCATGGGCTTTTATCAAGAGAGAAGTACCTGTCAGATACATTCCTTTTCGTTTATTTGTAACTGTTCAGCACCTTCCCGGTAGCTACCGAATAGTTACATTTATTTGTTCTTTCTTTCCGCTCCCGCGCCCTGACTGACTGCCGGGAGGATTTTACGGCTCACCACGCCGATCAGAATACCTGTGACCGTTCCCGCGATCATCAGCACCGGCAGGTAATAGATCAGCTTCGTATTTTCCAGCACACACATCGCAACCACGATCTGTCCGATGTTATGGGACACGCCTCCGGCAATGCTTATGCCGATCATGGAAAATCCTTTGATCCGCTTCAATAGCAGCATCACCAGAAAACTTAAAATACCTCCTGCCAGACTGTACAGGATCGACATGCCGTTTCCGAACATAAATCCCACCAGCAGCACCCGGAGGATCACCACCAGTAGCACTTCCATCGGTGCCAGAATATACAGCCCGGTGACCGTCACCAGATTGGCAACTCCTAATTTAATTCCCGGTACTCCAAGGTTGATGGGAATCAGGCTTTCCACATAACTGAAGATCATCGCCAGAGCCACCAGCATCGCACCGCTCGATACTCTCCGGCTGATGCTGGTCAGACTGCGTTCCCTGCATCCTTTTTTCTGCTGTTCCTGTTTTTTCATCTTCTCGTTTCCTTTCGGAGTATGTCGCTCGTAACTCTTCCACGACTTCACAGTTACCTTCTGAATCATTACGATTTCTCATCTTTCTTTCACTTCGCAATCGTATCCGGCACCAGCTCGTCACCTGCCGTCTTACTGTCCGTATCATTCTGACGGATCACTTCCACCACCAGTTTATGGGGCAGACATACGATGGTCTGTTTCTGACCGCTGATCCTGCCCTGCTCCTTGCAGTAACCGTCCGGGCAGTCCGCTTCTTTCATATACGCCTGTCCGTTCTCGATGCGGATCACATTGTGAAATTCTCCTTCGGTAACTTCGATCGTCTGGTCTTTTTCCAGCGGATAGGTTCCATAGATTTCCCCGTTCACGGTAATCTGCACCTGATCCCCCTTCGTCTCTCCGGTCACATGCATCACCAGAAGCATTACCAGAGCCACCAGCACGATCCCTCCTGCCAGCAGGATATCTCTTTTTTTCATATCTGCTCCTTATCTGTCATTTTTGAAAAGCGCAGATCTTACAGTCCCAGCCGCAGGCAGATCCCAAGCAGGATCAGTGCACGCAGAATCGTAAACCAGAATTCATTTCCTTTGAGTTTCCGGATTCCACAGTGAATGTGCTTCTGCGGACAGATGTCTATGCATTTCTGACACTGGAAGCAATCCCCGCTGATTTCCCAGGAGCCATCTGTTGGAAGACCGATCTGAGACGGGCAGATCTTTGCACATGCTTTACATCCCTTTCTGCAGTTTTTTCTCGTCCTGTGAAGGGCGAAAAAAGGCAGCACCGGAAGCAGAGAAAATACTGCTCCCATAGGGCAGAAGAACCTGCAAAAGAATCTTTCCTGTACACACATGCCAGCCATCAGAAGAATCAGGACTACAAGACCGATCCCATATCCTCCCAGACGGAAATTGCCCGCATGGATCATGGAAAATACATCCCACGGGCTGGTTCCCTGTGCTTTTCCATATACTCCAGAATAACACAAAAGGACAATCAGCAACAGTACCAAATATTTCATATAACATAAAATCCCGACTGCCTTTTCCGGGATCTTCACCGGTTTCTTTTTCCGTTTTTTGCATACTTTTATATACAGAGCACGCAGTGCGTCTCCAAAAGTACCGAAAGTGCAGGCAAACCCGCAGAAGAATCTGCCGAATACCATCGTGTAGAGGCAAATCACCAGTAATACCGTCACAAAGGATGTCATGCCGACTTTCTCACCTGCCCCGATCCGGGTGAAAATGTATTTGACTCCTGCAAATGCTGCTGTATAGACAGATGGGATAAATACAAAGTACATAAGCTGGATCATAGCCCTCAGCCGGGTATATATTTTTTTCTGTCTTTCGCTGTTAGATTATGTATATCCATAATTGCTGTCTTAATCCTCCTGGTTTGCTGCTTCTTCCAGTGCCTGTGCCACCGCTTCTTTGATACCGGTGGAACTGAAGGTTGCGCCACTGATGGTATCTACCTCTGCACTCTGTGCTTCAAGGATTGTCGGAATAATATCCTCTGCCATAGAAAGATAAGCGCCATCCTCTTTTTCCGCCGATGTGATATTAATCTCAGAAATCATTCCATTCTCAACAATCACTTCCACATCCACCGGTCCGCCAAATCCCTGTGCTTCTCCGGTATAGGTTCCGTCTTTATAAGCACCGTCTGTGATTGTGCCTTCCTTTGCTGCATTGGCTGACTGTTCCAGCTCCGCCTGCTGCTTTCTGATCTGTTCTTTTGCCTGTTCTCTTTTGCCGAGTACCGTGTTATATCCGTTCAGGCAGACAACGGCAGCCACCACACTGATCGCTCTGGTCAAAAATTCTCCCATTGTCTGTTCTCTTTTCTTTCCTGTTTCTTACTGCCGCTTTGCATTATTTAATGCCTGCTGACATGCATCGATAATTGCCTGGGACGTACAGGTCGCTCTGGATACTGTATCGATACCATCCAGATTACCTTTTTCCATAATCTGTTTTACCACACCCGTCTTGCTTGATGTTCCGTTGACCGCTTTATTAATGTAGCTGTCGTTACCGGATCCTCCGTCTCCATACACATTATCAATTTTTATAATCTTATCATCTTGAATCGTCACCTGTGCAAACAGATTATATGCTTCAAAATCCATATCTGCATCCGGCAGACAAAGTACAGTTACCGGATATACACCATCTATGTAAGTACTTTCCGGTGGAAGATCCGGTTCCGGATCGTCATTTGTTCCATCCGAAATCTGCAATTCTGTGACTGCCTGATTTAACTGTGCTGCCGCCTCATCAAGCTACGTCTGTTCTGTCACATTTTTCAGTACCTTTCTGGCATCCTTCAGACGAACCTTTACTACTGCCCAGCTTGCAGAAGTATAGTCACTGCCGTTCAGTTCGTTGACCGCATCGATTGCTTTTTCTACTTCTTCGGTATTCAGCTGTACTACATTGTTATCATCATCGGTGTCTGTCTCTCCGTTGGTGATACGTTTTGCTTCTTCCAGCGCATTCTTCACCGCCTGGATCAGTCCCTTGGAACTATAAGTAGCACCGGATACGGTATCTACCTCTGTACTCTGTTTTTTCATCATCTGTGTCACCACATCCATGGCACGACCGAAGAAAGCATCGTCATCCTCTTCTCCGATGACCAGAACTGCCTTCAGTGTCTTTTCCCGGATCACGATGGCGACCGTAATATCGCCGTTATATCCTTCTGCGGTTCCGTAGTAGACGCCCTCGTTATACGGGAGTGTTCCTGTAACCGCTGTTGTACTATTTTCTGTATTTTCTTTATTTTCCGTGTTTGTTCCGTCAGAACCGGAGTTGCCTCCTTTTTCCGCAGATGCAGTCTCTGTCACTGCTGCCTGGCTCAGTGCATTCCGCACCGCCTTAATGATTCCGTGGGAACTGAAGGTTGCACCGGATACCGTATCAATACCATTAGTACTCTGTGCACCCAGGATCCGATTGATCACCCCGGAAGCCTTCTGGATATATTCACTTCCATCATTGGTCTCCACGATCTGAATATTACTGATCTTTCCACCGCTGATCACAACTTCTACTTTCAGATTTCCGGCAAATCCTGTTCCGGTTCCATAATAGCTTCCATCTTTATAAGCTGACGGTTCCTGTACGCTTCCTACTGCCTCCGGTGTTGACTGGCTCTGACTTGTGGAAGTTCCTTCCTGTGAAGAACCCGTCGTACCACTGTCTTTTTCTCCGGTCAATGCATTTTTTACCGCACTGATAATTCCTTTGGAACTATAGGTTGCACCGGATACCGTATCTACCTTTGTACTCTGCTTTTTAATAATCTGATCAATCAGACCTTTCGCCCGTCCGAAAAACGGTTCATCATCAGAAGCACTCAAAATCTCGATGGATGTGATCTGTTTGTCTTTGATCGTAACCGCTACCGTGATATTTCCCCGATATCCGGTTCCACTCCCCTGATACACACCATCTTCCAGATCAAAGGAACCCTTTGCCTGTTCCTCTTCTTCTGCCGCTTCATCCTCTTTTGTTTCTTCTTCCGTGCTGGTCTTTACCACCGGTACTTCATCCTCCTGCTCCTGTGTATCCTCCACAGACGCTTTCGTCTCGTAAACCGGCACTTTATATCCATATAAAGATCCTGCCACACATGCCGCCACAACCGCAGCGGAAACAACTGGGGCAAAGGGTTTGCATTTTTCCAGCATTTCTCTGATGTCCATCTGCTTTCTCTCCTTTGTTTTCGAGTATTTTTATGTACTGACTTTGTAACTGTTCAGCGGCTTCCCGGTGGCGAGCCAAAATGCATCTAAACGTCTTCTGTGATCGCATTTGTACTTGAATGTTTAAGGATTTTCGCATAGCTTTTATTTATGAATCACTGTTACATCCATATCCGTAGTCAGACTGTCGGCGATTCCTTCTGTCACATACAGCTTTCCATCTGCAGTTTCCATGATCGTCTCAAATTTCTCACTGTTTTCCTTCCAGAACTGTGCCGCTTTCTCTTCTCCCATGATAAATAAAGAAGTGGAAAGTCCATCTGCCAGAGTTCCGTCATCGCTGACGATCGTTACAGAGATCAGCCCGCTGTCTGCCGGATATCCTGTTGTCGGATCAATAATATGATGGTAAGTCACACCGTCTTCCTCAAAATAACGTTCGTAACCACCGGATGTGATCACCGCCTGATTTTCAATCTCCAAAATACCGAGATAATCTTCCGTATCATCCGGACTCTGGATCGCTACTTTCCATTTGCTGCCATCTGTTTTACATCCCAGAGCCTGTACATTACCCCCGAGATTTACCAGCCCGCTTGTCACACCACAATCCTGATAGATCTGCATGATCTGAGAAGAGGTATATCCCTTTGCGATCCCACCCAGATCGATCTCCATGCCATCCCGGTCAAAAGAGATTTTTCTTGTGTCTTTGTCGTAATTCACTTTGGACGCATCGGCAAGGATCAGCTTTTCTTTCAGTGTCGCATCATCCGGCACATGATACTCCTGCGTCGGAAATCCCCATGCCTGCATCACCGGGTAAATCGCAATATCAAAGGCTCCTTCTGTCTTGTCATACAACTCCAGCGCCCGTTCCACCAGATATCCGCCATCTTCAGAAAGTGTTGCCTCTCCTTTCTGATTCAGCTGATAGATCTCACTGTTCTCATCTCCGGTGGAGAGAAGGGCATCAAGAGCTCCCACTCTCTCTGCCGCCTTGTCAACTGCCTCCTGAGCATGCTCCCCATATGCAGTCAGTGTCATATAGGTGTCCATAGCAAAGAGATCACGGGACACTTCTGCATCCTGACTCTCGTCGTCACTCGATGCTTCCGTTCCCGAACTCTCTGTTTTCTCTGTATCCTGCCCTGTGCCCTGTCCAGATACCTGGGCAAGGGTTTCCTGATTCGTTGTATTATTCGCCTCTTCCTTCGTTGTCTTACCACATCCGCTGATCACAAACGCAGGGATCAGACAGACGATCAATGCCTTTTTAAAGTTCATTCGCCAACCTTTTATTAGTCCTTTCTAACTTTCGATAGTATATACTTTGTTTCGTTTCATTGTCAATTCTTGATTTTCTTATTGCACTTATTTTCTCATTATTTTATAAAATATATAAATTTTCTGCAACCAGAATAGCACACATCCACAGTTCCTGCTCACAACATGATATATCAGAAAAACCTTCGAATCGGACTTCTTTATTTTACATCCATTCGAAGGTTATCTCAATTATTCTTCTTTATTCCTTTTTAATTTTAACAGTTCCTCCGGAATCTTATACTCTTTATAATAATACTCCCGGTCATGTCCGTTGATCTCACGCAGTACCCGGCACGGATTGCCAACTTTCTCCATTTTCGGCCGATAGCATCTATCGTGTTTATTTCGTCACTTTATACAATTCTTTCACACTTTGCCAGTGCAATACGCCATAATATCAGTTTCTTTTTCTTTATTTTTCCATGGGACCGTTGCATATTTCCTAATTTTTAAACATATTTTTTCTAATATTCTATGCATTATTACTTTCATCTGTTATAATGATATATAGAATAAAATTGATTTTACAGTAACTATTTAACAGCCACTGTGAAGGTGCTGAACAGTTACATTTTACTTACTTTACTTACATTGGGAGGCTTGCAGACATGAATAAAAAAAGCGTTGTACCTACACTGGCTATACATCCGGCTCGGTCCGATCCTTCTCCCGCACGACGGAATGCTGAAGTCTCCGCCCAGATCACACTATCGGATTCTATTTTAACCGGAGCGGTTGTAGAATATCGAAAGGCAGGGTATCGTTTTATTCGGCACATGCATAAAGATCGTTCAGTACGATGTGGTCGACTGTTCCATTATCCTTTGCAACGCCGGCAACACCTGTTCTGTCCATTGCATATGCATCGTTGTACACTTTATCTTTCTCGGTATCTGTTGCACTGTTTCTGTCGTTGGTCAGCTCCAGACCTTCAATCTCGATATACTCTGTGTCTTCGATCAGGATACTGGAAGATACGGTACCTTTCCACTTATGATTCTGGTTATCCAGTGGAGTGCCATAATTCAACTCCCACTGTCCATGACCGTTTGTATTGATCTGTGGTCTGTTTCCCTCCCCATAAACAGATATTCTTACCGGTGCTTCTGCAGTACCACTATCCTCTTTTGCAAACTTAAGAGCCTGATCCTCAAATACAGATCCTTTTTTCAGAAGAACTGTATCTCCCGGCTCAAGGTTCAGTTCATTTACTTTGTCAAGTGTCTGGAACGCCTTGTTTTCCGCTGTTCCATCATTGCTATCTTTTCCCCCATTGGAATCAACATAATATGTTGTTCCAGTTGCGGTATTTCCCTCAGCTTTAACAGACACTGCTGGCATCATTGATGCGACTGTTGTTCCTGCAAGCAGAAGTGCTAACGTACCGCTCATCCATCTTTTCTTCATACCTTTTCTCCTTCCGTTATTGTATATTCTTCAAGGTGTATCGGTTCACATCTTTCATGCTTCCTTCCACCTGAGAACCGTTTTCACGCTGCGTGATCATATCATCGTATTTTTGTTCACGCAGTTCTCTTTCGACTGCTATTCTTGCTGTTTCCAGGTCAGCGTTTTCTTCGCTGTCTCCAAATATCCAGTCGCGACTCTGGTAGTGCTGAAGAACCTCGTCTTCCGTCAGTTACATTCCCTCCCGGGAGATATCGTTACAGTATTTTTCCTTCAGAGTACTGAGCTCATAGTCCAGATACAGCTGAAACGTATACTCTTTCAGTCCGTAGATCACTTCGCCTTTTTTTACTTTCTCGCTCCGCTCCGCATTACCATCCTTCCAGCGTTTTTCCAGAGCCTCGTAGCAGCTGTCTTCTACATCTCCGTTTTCTTCGGCAAGATCATATACTGCATGGATGTATTTCAACTGTTCTACTGTATTCCGGGTGAGGATCTCATAGCCGTATTGTCCGTCGTATTGTTTTTCCCAGAAATCTGTTCCGTATACGGCATCATAATCTTGTTGGATCTGCATCTTGGTATCGTATTCCACGGAATTCATGCAGTTCACATACTCTTCTTTACTGATTGGATCCCCGGCTACAGTCAGATCGAATCGATTGACAGACTTGTATATGACGACTCCGCCGGCAATTCCTGCAACTGCAATCACCGCTATGACAGCTCCGATCTTCATAAGCTGTTTTTTTCGATTCTTCATTATCTACCTCCTTCCGGCAATGTAGCCTGTTCCGTCTGCATACAGACTATCTCAGTCTCTTTTGTTCTAATTATAACGATTCGTTTTTTTATCGGCTCGTTCTTTTGTGTTGATTCCATCATTTATTTTGTCAAATTCGGAACTACAATAAAATGCCACGTTAAAGCGGAATAGATTATTGAACAAAAAAAGAGCCATATCTTTTTCAGATATGACTCTCATAATTGTTACTATTGTTCTGATTACAGTACACGACGAACTGCAACGATCGGTCTGTACGCAGCGTTTCCGCTGATCTTAATACCGTCTTTTGCGTTACTTGCATGTACAATCTGTCCACCGCCCATGTAGATCGCTACATGACCTGCGTAGCAGATAATATCTCCAGGCATTGCCTCAGAGTAAGAAACTGCACGACCACAGCCTGCCATTGCTCCGGAGGAATGCGGAAGGGATACACCAAACTTTGCATATACACTCATGATAAATCCAGAACAGTCAGCACCGTTTGTCAGGCTTGTACCACCCCATACATAAGGATTGCCAACAAACTGACATGCGTAATTAACAACGGACTGTCCTGTCGGGTTATATGATACGCTGCTGCCTGAGCTTCCTGATGAGCCGGAAGAAGAACTTCCGTTGTCCTTGGATGTTGCTGCACTTGAGCTACTGCCTGATGTATTGTTATTTTCTTTACTGCTTGTGGAAGAACCGGAACTTGCAACTGTATTACTGCCGGAAGTAGAGGAAGATTTCTTGCTTGCTTCTGCTGCTGCTTTCTTAGCTGCCTCATCTGCTGCTTTTTTGTTTGCTTCTTCCTGTGCTTTCTTTGCAGCTTCTTCTGCTGCTGCCTTCTTAGCTGCTTCCTCGGCCGCTTTTCTTGCTGCCTCTTCCGCTGCTTTTTTCTCTTCTTCTTCAATTTTCTGGATCTCAGCATTCTGCTGACGAATCAGTTCCGTGTACTGTGCAGCCTGGTTCTGCGCCTGTGCGATCTGTGCATCATAATCACTGGAAGTTGCTTTCTTTTCTTGCAGCTGAGTCTGCATACTCGCCTGACGATTCTGATACTCCTGGTTCATCTCTTCCAGTTCTGCTTTCTCACTGTCCAGCTGATCCCCAAGGTCTTTTACCTGCTGTACAGTCTCTTTGAACTCTTCCAGACTGTTTCTGTCACTGTCATACATCTGCTGTACATATTCTGCATGGTTCAGAAGACTGGTAAAGTCCGATGCCTGGAACAGCATCTGTGCCCATGCATCATCTCCACCCTTTTCATACAGATACTGGATTCTCTTCTTCATGGCTTCATACTGTTTCTGTTTATTTTCTTCTGCCACTGCCAGATCTGCTTTGGTCTGCTCGATCTGCGCTTCTTTATCGGATAACTCACCATCCAGAATCTCAATCTCAACCATAATATTTACCAGATCAGAATCCAGCTGATCGATCTCAGCGGAAAGTGTCTGTTTCTGGTCTTCCAGATTATTGATTTTAGACTCCTGTGCTGCAAGCTGACTCTGTGCTGCTGCCTTATCCTGTTTTAACTGATCTTTTCTGGATGCAGCACCGGCAGGTACTGCCTGTGAAATTGTCAGCATTAATCCTAATGTTAAACAAAGGATTCTTTTTTTCATATATTTCTCCTTTTATTGTTTTGCATTGTGTTATATATTCTTGTAATATTTACGAAACATTCTCTTTACATTCCTTAACATATTAACACAAAACCATTTTTCCTGCAACCCCTCAATGCTAAACTCATCTCAAATCATAGAAACTAAAGTTAATTTACTGTTTCCCTAATTCAAAAAATGTCGTTAATAATTAGTTGTTAGCAGAGCTACATTATAAACAGAGAGAAAGATGGTTGTCGTCAGTCATCTTTTTTCTTTGTATGATAAAAAGTTTGGGAGGGTGTGCCTCGGTATGAGTCACACCCTCCCAAACTTAGAACTGTCTATTTCCCGACAGCCTTTCTTTGCATTTTTCTTATTGCGGTCCAATCAATTTTTCAAGTACCTGTGCTGCCGTCATATTACGCAGTCCATCCGGATCTCTCATACTGCTGGAGGACCAATGGAAACGGTCTACGTTATTCACATATGCTTTACTTGCGATACACAGATTATATTTGCCGGCTGCATCTGAATAATATTTCTTCATATATGCATTTGCCAGTTTTACAGCCTCACTGTTCGTGCTTCCTGCTGTATTGACCGTACCGCTGATCTGAACTACCGGTGGCGTCGCATGAACAATCACCAGACTTCCATCCGAACACATGCCAAGAACAACCCACACATGACCGGTCATACTTACCACGTCACCAGGTGTAAATGTTCCACCGGAAACTTTTCCGTGCGATCCAAAACCTTTGTTGGTCAGATAAGCCGGAAATCCGGTAGATGTTGAACTGTATGCCGTTTCTTTCTGGTTTGATTTCGTATTATATGTATTGTAGACAGCCCAGCTGACCAGACCGGAACAGTCCAGACCATTCTGATACTCATATCGATGTTTCGTATAATTATACGAAGCTCCCTGCTGGTTATAGAACTGTTTCCACTTCGGGTTCATACCGATACGCAGTCCGTCTCCGTCTGTCCAGGCGTCATGACCGCCACCCCATACATACAGGGTGTTACCTACCGGCTGAATCATTGTTTTCAAAAACTTGGTCAGAGTCCCAATCGCCTGACTTTCTGTTCTCGATGCTTTTCCATCTGCTCCGATTTCAACACCGCCGATGACTGTACTTACCGCCATGGCGCCACTGCTGTAAAAATAATACTCTGAACCGTCAATATTCTGCCAGTCCGTCAGCATGGCACCGCTACCGTTCATATAATATTTACTTCCACCAACGGTTGTCCAGCCTGTTGCCATCTTACCGGTCGTCGGATTCAGATAATACCAGGTACTTCCGATTTTCTGCCAGCCTGTCAGCATGGCACCGCTGCCGTTCATATAATACCAGTCGCTGCCCAGTTGCAGCCAGCCTACTGCCATGGCTCCACTGCCTGTGTTCAGATAATACTTGGATCCGCCGATGTTCTGGAAACCTGTCAGCATCTTTCCGTCACTCGCCAGATAATACCAGGTTGCACCCAGTTTTAACCATCCGGTCGCGATGTTTCCGCTGCCCGGTTTCAGGTAATACCAGGTTCCATTTTGCTGTGACCAGCCTTCTACCATGGCCCCATCCTGATTCATGTAATATCGGGTTCCTCCAATGGTTGTCCAGCCCGTTGCCATATCGCCATTTCCCGGATTCAGATAATACCAGGTACTTCCGATTTTTCTCCAGCCCGTTGCCATGCCACCATTTCCCGGCTCCAGATAATACCAGACATTCCCAATCTTTTTCCAGCCCTGCGCCATATCGCCATTTCCCGGATTCAGATAATACCAGGTTCCGCCGATTTTTCTCCAGCCGGTTACCATGTTACCGTTGCCCGGTTCCAGATAATACCAGTCGCTTGCGCGTTTTAGCCAGCCGGTTACCATCCAGCCGCTGCCGTCAAAATAATACCAGGAACCATTGATTACTTTCCAGCTGTTTCTCGGATAGGAACCATCGGCTTCCCGATACCACCATCGGCCGCCACCGGACACCCAGCCTGCTGCGGAATCTGTCCGACTGCTTTCTGCTCTGTTCTGGGAAGTCTTTCCTTCCACCCAGACACCATCGCTGTTCACGTAGTAGGCACCATTATCCACCCAGGTATCATGCTGCATCACACCGGAACCGTTCATGAAATAATATTTCCCATTCAGTTTCACCCATCCGGTAGCCATCGCTCCACTGGATGTAAGATAATACCATTCGCCGCCCAGTTTTTTCCAGCCAGTCGCCATCCATCCATCAGATTCAAAGTAATACCATGAACCGTTGATCAGTTTCCAGGTACTCTTCGGATAACTCCCATCTGCATTTCGATACCACCATCGGCCGCCGCTGGACACCCAGCCTGCTGCTGTCGTTGTGGTTTTCACCCGCTGGTTTGTGCTCTGATTATTCTTCGCCGCATAACCCTCTACAGGTACAAGCAAGATACTGAGGCATAGAACCAGAGCCAGATATCTCCTGATTTTCTTATTCAGTTTTACCATTTGTTTCCCCTTTACTCCTTTTTGTGATCCTCTTCCATCTGACGGATCTGCCTGGCCACTTCACAGCTGCCCCGATGGATGCACCGTCTATATCCACAGTCCACTTCGGTCAGTTCGAGTCCTTCTTCCGTCTCTGCGAACTCACAGGTCACTGTCTGTGCCTGATTATACGTCCTGCAGAATCCGGAAAATATCTCCTCCCTGATTGCCTGTTCCACAAATATCACCGGCTTTCTTCTTTATATATAATAGTGATCACGTTTGTTTTTCAAGGTATCTCACCATTACACACTTTGCGATGCACAGAATTCATACTAATCGCATAAATTCGTGAGGTATATCTCGGGTTTTCTGTGACCTTCGCTCACGAAAAACACCTCGCAAGATAGTATCAGTGAACAGTAACAATTATGTTACCGTTTAAGTATAACTTTCTTCCTCAGAAATATCAAGTGAAAATCCACAAAAAGAGATTGTTTTTTCCTCGTAATTCTTGACTTTTTTGCTAATTTATGCTATTCTTTAAAAGAAGTCTGAAAAAGAAGATCCTGGCTACTGACGGATATGTGGAGGAACCACAGGAAACCAGGATTCATATTGGCCGACCGTCTGGGCAGCAATGTAGAACATGATTACATTTGCTGCGTTTTTTTATTTACGGAACAGATGCATTCTTCACTTTTTGTTCCGTTTCGGGGGCAGACGTCCGGTCAGAAGAAAGGAGAAATAACTATGGGATACAAAACAGACATTGAAATCGCACAGGAATGCGAAATGAAACCGATCACCGAGATCGCAGCAAAAGCAGGTATTGATGACAAATATCTGGAACAGTACGGAAAGTACAAAGCAAAGATCGACTACAATCTGCTGAAAGAATCTGACAAAAAAGATGGT
>NZ_JALFPR010000019.1:0-8166 GCF_022785585.1 Oliverpabstia sp.
AACTATTCAGTAGCCACTGTCCCGCGAGGTGTTTTGACATGAATATGTCAAAATCCCGAGACATACAAGCCAAAATGCCATCACCGAAGGTGATTTTTTATGCATTTTGGCTCGTAACTGTGAAGGTACTGAACAGTTACAAAACACCGAAAATAACCGGGCAGATTTCAGGAAAAACAGGAGGACAAAACAATGAGATTTTTCATCGACACCGCGAAAGTAGAAGACATCAAAAAAGCAAATGACATGGGCGTGATCTGTGGCGTTACCACAAACCCTTCCCTGATCGCAAAAGAGGGAAGAGACTTTAAAGAGGTCATCAAAGAGATCACTTCTATTGTAGACGGACCGATCAGCGGTGAAGTAAAAGCGACTACCGTAGACGCAGAAGGCATGATCGCGGAAGGAAGAGAGATCGCAGCGATCCATCCGAACATGGTTGTAAAGATCCCTATGACAGTAGAAGGTCTGAAAGCCTGCAAAGTGCTGACCGCAGAAGGCATTAAAACAAACGTAACACTGATTTTTACTGCAAACCAGGCACTGCTGGCTGCAAGAGCCGGTGCAACCTACGTTTCTCCGTTCCTGGGAAGACTGGATGATATTTCCACAAGAGGTGTGGATCTGATCCGCGAGATTGCTGAGATCTTCGATGTTGCCGGTCTGGATACACAGATCATCGCAGCAAGTGTAAGAAATCCGATCCACGTAACAGATTGTGCGCTGGCAGGTGCTGATATCGCAACGGTTCCATATGCAGTAATCGAACAGATGACAAAACATCCGCTGACCGATGCCGGAATCAAAAAATTCCAGGATGATTACAAGGCAGTATTCGGCGAGTAGGGGCTGGGAAGAAGCACGAGCATAAAAAGTATAGAGTCTTGCAATATTTTTGAAAATATGGCATACTAGAGCGTGTTTGAAAAAGGCTTTCTGCAAAATATACCACAAAGTGGGGCGTGCAGATTGCAGGAATGATTTTCAGACACGCTCTAAGACGGTGAATGAGCAATCATGTGTAACTGTGAAGAAAATGAACAGTTACAATAATTCAAAGCAGTGTACGGAAAGGAGTACAGAATGAACAAACTGGAGCTTCAGAAAGTAGCAAATGAAGTCCGCAAAGGAATCATAACCTCAGTTCATGCTGCAAAAGCAGGACATCCGGGTGGATCTTTATCAGCAGCAGATATTTTCACATACTTGTATTTTGAAGAGATGAACGTGGATCCGAAAGATCCGAAAAAAGCAGATCGTGACCGCTTTGTACTGTCCAAAGGACATACAGCGCCAGGTCTTTACAGCGCACTTGCACAGAAGGGATATTTCCCGGTAGAAGATCTGGAAACCTTACGTCATCTGGGATCTTACCTGCAGGGACATCCGGATATGAAACATATCCCGGGTGTAGATATGTCCAGCGGTTCTCTGGGACAGGGAATCTCTGCAGCGGTGGGTATGGCGATTGCAGGCAAGATGGACAATGCCGATTATCGTGTATACACGCTGTTAGGTGACGGTGAGATTCAGGAAGGACAGGTATGGGAAGCTTCCATGATGGCAGGATTCCGCAAACTGGATAACCTGGTAGTGATCGTAGATAACAACAATCTGCAGATCGACGGAACAATTGATGAAGTTTGTTCTCCATATCCGATTGATAAAAAATTCGAAGCATTTAACTTCCATGTGATCAATATCGACGGCAATGATTTTGATCAGATTGATGCAGCATTCAAAGAAGCAAAAGCAACCAAAGGAATGCCGACAGCAATCATCGCACACACTGTAAAAGGAAAAGGCGTATCCTTCATGGAAAATCAGGTAGGCTGGCATGGAACAGCTCCGAACGACGAGCAGTATGCAGTAGCAATGGAAGAACTGGAAAAGGCAGGTGAAGCATTATGTCAGAAGTAAAGAAAATTGCAACCAGAGAAAGTTATGGTAACGCCCTGGTAGAACTGGGAAAAGAGCATGAAAACCTGGTAGTTCTGGATGCAGACCTGGCAGCTGCCACCAAAACCGGTATGTTTAAGAAAGTATTTCCGGAACGCCACATCGACTGCGGTATCGCTGAGTGTAACATGATCGGTATCGCAGCAGGTCTTTCTACCGCAGGAAAAGTTCCGTTTGCAAGTTCTTTCGCAATGTTTGCGGCAGGCCGTGCTTTTGAACAGGTAAGAAACTCTGTAGGATATCCGCACCTGAACGTAAAGATCGGTGCAACACACGCCGGTATCTCCGTAGGAGAAGACGGTGCCACACATCAGTGTAACGAAGATATCGCCCTGATGCGCACGATCCCGGGTATGGTTGTCATCAATCCGTCCGATGATGTGGAAGCAAGAGCGGCTGTAAAAGCAGCATACGAATATCAGGGACCGGTATACCTGCGCTTTGGTCGTCTGGCAGTGCCGGTGATCAATGACCGCCCGGACTACAAGTTCGAGATCGGTAAAGGTGTAACTTTAAGAGAAGGCAAAGATGTGGCGATCATCGCCACCGGCCTGTGCGTAAACTCTGCACTGGAAGCAGCTGAAAAACTGGCAGCTGACGGTATTCAGGCAAAAGTTGTGAACATTCATACCATCAAACCACTGGATGGGGAACTGGTCGTTGCAGCGGCAAAAGAATGCGGTAAAGTAGTTACTGTAGAAGAACATTCCGTAATCGGCGGTCTGGGAAGCGCAGTTTGCGACGTACTGTGTGAGAAAGCTCCGACTCCGGTACTGAAGATCGGTGTGCAGGATGTATTTGGCGAGTCCGGCTCTGCAGTAAAACTTCTGGAAAAATACAAACTGGATGGCCAGGGTGTATACGAGCAGGTCAAAGCATATATGTAATTATTCAAAAAATAAATGTACAGAGCTTTACAGTAAGAGAACACTTACGGTATAATAAAACAGGGAATGGAGAGAAAGTTTCTCCATTCCCTGTTTTATAAAGTTGAAAAAGATGTCTGTATAAAAACTGTACAGCGGGAAAGTATAGGAGATCAGAAAAATGCCAGAAAAAATGTCAGCAAACCGGGCAAGAGATTCACGTGAGACGATCAGAAGAAAACGGAGAGAACGCACAAAAGAGAATCTGGAATTCTATGAGTGTATTCGTGATATCGTCAGTCATCCGGCTGTTCTGGAAATGAAAAAGTATTATCAGCACTGCGATACCGACTGTTATGAACACTGTCTGGATGTGGCATACAATAATTATAAAATCTGCAATAAACTGGGTCTGGATGCCCGCTCAGCGGCGCGAGGCGGGATGCTCCACGATCTGTTTCTGTATGACTGGAGAGAACACAGCAAAGAGACGGGAGACCGGCTGCACGCCATCACTCATCCGATCACTGCCTATCGAAATGCCTGCAAATATTTTCATCTGAACAAGGTGGAAAAAGAAGTAATTACCAAGCATATGTGGCCGGTATCCGTGATTCCGCCAAGATACCCGGAAACGTATGTGATCTGCCTGACAGACAAATACTGTGGTTCCCGGGAAATCATGGATCATTATGCAAAAGTATTACAGAACAAATACTGGGGTAAACCATTTGCGTGGTTTTTAAAACGGATCTTTGAGAAGGTGCCGCGCTCAGACCTGCTTCAGGAGATGCTGCCGGAACTGGTTTCGATGGAGAGGGCAGCCAGCCTAGATTCCTCCTTTGCCCAGCAAAGATCTCGTCGTTCTTCCCGGTGGAACCATCCGTCAGGAAGAAGGCCGCGTCGTTCATAGACAGGTGAAAAGGTATGAAGGATTCCATCGGTGATAGTATCTGCCATCTGCACGACAAAAGAAAGACGTGTGGTCTGTAAGAGAAAATGTTCAAAAGAACCGGAAGCGTTAAGAATTCCGGTAATATGGAGATCGCCAACCGCCGGGAGACTTTTGTGTACTCCGGATCCGGGATGAATCGGGCCGATACCGGCGGTGATATACCCGATATGTTTTTGAGAGCCGAGAGAGGCATCCACTGCGAGAATCAGCGCAGATGGATGTCTTTTTTTGATGTCTGCAAGTACGGATTCGAGATTCAGCGCATGAACCGGCGTATCCAGTGTTCCGTAAATATGGATATTTTTCCAGCGATGTCTGGAAAGCTGCTGACCGATCAGAGGACCAAGACTGTCGCCTGTGATCCGGTCACTTCCGATGCAAAGAATGATAATTTCTTTCCAGGGCCGGTCAATCTGTCCGATGCATTTTTTCAGCACATGAGCCAGTTCAGTGCTGGCGGTGCGTTTCTTTTCTCTGATATAATATGAAACTTCTCTGCGCATTCAGCTCACGCGTCCTTTCTTTGGGGATCCTATGGTATGCAGTAACCGGAAGAGTACAGAACAGTTACGGAATTTACCTATATTGTACCCGTGGCGATGAAAAAATATGCCCGTACGTTTTCCAAACAGAAAAGAAATCGCAGAAAATGTCGATAAAAAATCTGTATCTTCCTGCACAAAGCGGCAAAATCCGCATGGAAAACGGCGTATACTGTGGGCTAAAAGGGGTGAAGAGTATGATCGAAGTCATCTATAAAGAAGAAACCGATACTACAAAAGAAACTGCAGAGTACGTGAAGCTGCCAAATAACGTAAGACAAATCGGAGAAATCAAAGGGAAGAAAAAAATATATATGGAAGACTATGTCTACACCTTTTTGAAAAAGATCGCAAGAAATCCTCACGGAGACGAGGTGGCGGCGATTTTGTTTGGTTCCTGTCACTGGACCGGGCAGGGCGATTATATTTTTATCCGGAGCGCCCTGCAGATCCGGGATCTGGAGCTTTCGCCGGAACATATCCGTTTTGACGATAAAGTATGGGGACAGGTGTATGAAGACAGTAAAAAATATTTTCCGGAGCAGGAAATTGTCGGGTGGTTTGCCGGGTTTCCGGGATTTAATATGGAAATTACCGAAGAAATCCGTAAGACACATCTGGATCATTTTGCCGGCAATGACAAAGTGTTGTTTCTGATGGAGCCGGGTGAGATGGAAGAGGCGTTTTATGTCTATGAGAATAACCAGCTGGTACGTGTGCCGGGACATTTTATTTATTATGAAAAAAATGATCCGATGCAGGCGTATATGATCGATATGAGTGAGAATAAATCTATCGAGGAGACAGAACATGTACCGGACCGTGCAGTGATCGATTTCAGGAGGACGGTGAGAGGAAAGAAAAAAGAGACGACGGAGTCAGAGAAGAGTGAAAAAGCGAAAAAACATTCTGCGCGAAATCGTTGGCTTGCCGGGGCGTGCTGTGCGGCGGCGATGCTTGCGGTAGGTCTGCCTTATCTGAGACAGTATCAGAATGTTGAGGAAGTGGTACAGACAGAAGGACAGAGTGTTGCAGTGACCAGTGAGGCACAGAAAGCTGCTGAAGAACCACTGCTTTCTCCGATGGCAACTGAAGAGCCGGAAGAGAGTCTGGCACCGGTTCCGACACAGGATACCACCCAGGAGAGTCTGAATCCACAGGCGAACGGGGAAACATCGGAAGAAGTCAGTATATCGCCCACCCAGGAATCCATGCAGCAGGAAGAAAAAAAGGAAGAACAGCAGGCAACAGCTGATATTAAGACTATCACATATACGATTCAGAGAGGTGACACACTCACAAGTATCTGTCAGAAACAATATGGGACGATCAGCCGGATCAATGAAATATGTCAGTTGAACGGAATTTCTCCGGAAGATATCATTTATGCAGGCGGAAAACTTTTGTTGCCGGAATCATAAGCGGTGCTTTGAGCAGAAATAGAAATTGCCGAAGAGAAGACAATGTGCTATGATAAAAAACAGTAAAAAAGGAACAAATAAGGGGTAATTATGAAGATTTTGCAGAAGATAAAAGAATGGAAGCTGAATCGACCCGAATCTCAATGGAGCAAAAAGAAACTTGCGATTGCGGGTGCCGCACTTGTAGTGGCTGTCGGTCTTGTCATTGGAGGTAAGATTCTGGTGGATCACTGGCAGTTTAAAAATTACAAGGTGATCACGAGAACAGAGCTGGAAGACACGACAACGACAGCGGAATATGCAGAATTTGGTGATTATATATTAAAATACGGCGGTGACGGTGTGACACTTCTGAATGCCCAGGGAGAAGAAGTGTGGAATGAACCGCAGACCATGGAGAATCCGGTAGTAGCCATGCGTGGTGAGTATTGCGTAGTTTATGATAAGAAAGGAACGGATATTGGGGTTTACAATTTCAGTGGAAGAGTTACTGATATACAGACAAAACTCCCGGTAGAGAAAGTGTGCATCAACCCGCAGGGAATCACAGGTGTGGTTCTGGCAGATGGAGAGATAACCTGGATCCATGTCTATGACCAGAAGGGAGAGGAACTGGTAACTGCCAAAACCAGTGTAGACAATCCGGGATACCCGGTGGATCTCTCGCTTTCGGATAACGGGCAGCTGATGGCAGTTTCGTATCTTTGTGTCAAAGATAATCAGCCGGCAAGCTTTATGGCGTTTTACAATTTTGGCAATACGGGACAAAATCAGATGGACAATCAGGTCAGTGGATATAATTACGTGGGAACACTGATTCCACAGGTGAATTATCTGAGTGATTCTCAGACATTGGCATTTTCGGATAATGGTTTCCTGACATATAGTGGAAAACAGATTCCGGAAGAGAGTAACCGGATTACACTGGACGATGATATCCTGAGTGTCTTTCACGATGATCAGTATGTTGGAATGGCCTATAAGACCGGAAAAGAAAAGAAGTCGTATGAAATCGTGCTTTATACGACCGGTGGAGCCCAAAAGGCGAAGTTTACGGTAGATTTCGCATTTGACCATGTTGCACTCAGCAAGGAACAGATTTTTGTATACAATGAAAAAGAAGTGGGTATCTATACATTACAGGGAAACTGCCGATATCAGGGAACGATAAAAGAAGGAAATGTAGAAAATATTTTTCGGATCTCGGGAAATCGTTATATGGTGATTCTTGACAGCGGAACGGAAACCATTCGATTACAATAAACAGGAGAGAAAACATGAGTTGGCTGACATTTGTATTACTTGCGCTGGTACTGATCTTTGCGGTTCAGGGATTCCGAAAAGGGATGCTCCGCATGGCAATATCAATGGTATTCTTTTTAATGGTTCTTGGTGTTACGTCCTGGCTGAATCCGTATATCAGTGATTTTGTTCGTGAAAAGACCACCTGGCAGATCAGTATCGAAGAAAAATGTAATGAAGTACTGCTGGAGCAGCTGGAAGGCAGAGATGATCTGCAGAGCATCACAGGACAGGTATCTTATATAGAAGAACTGCCGCTTCCGCAGACAGTAAAAGACAAATTGATGGAAAATAATAATACAGAGATCTATAAGCGGCTGGCGGTAGAAAGCTTTGCGGATTATCTGGGAAAATATCTTTCTTATGGGATTATTAATGCCATCTGTTTTTTGATTTCGTTTGCGATTGCCACAATATTGATGTATATGATCCTGTATGCGGTTGATATTCTGACGGCATTGCCGGTGATCGGTACACTGAATCGAATCGGAGGTATCTGTATCGGATGTATACAGGGACTGATCTGGATATGGGTGATTTTCCTGATCATAACAATTATATGTGACACTCCGGCAGGAATCTACCTTCAGGGACAGATCCGGTCGGATCCGATCCTGACATGGATCTATGATAATAATATGTTGATGAAGATCGTATTACAGATCTTTGGATAAAAACAGTGTCTGCTTATGCGGACGCTGTTTTTATCTTTTTATAAATATCAGGAAGCTGTCCGAAATGTAATGATTAACACGAATAAATAAATTACAAGAAAAATAGTAAAAACTTATTGACAAATCCAGGCAGCGGTGGTATCCTATCAGAGTTGCGTCCGAGAGATCTCACAGAGATCACAAAGCTGTCAAAAAGAAATAAAAAAGTTCTTGACAACAGCCGGTTGGATGTGATAAGATGTCAAAGTTGCTGCAAGAGAGAAGTAAAACAACTTCAAAAAAGTTGAAAAAAGTTCTTGACAGGCAGGAAACAGCATGATATAATAGCAAAGCTGTTTGAGACAAACGGCAATGCAAAACCGATCTTTGATAACTGAACAGTGAAACACATTCCTCGAAAGTTCTTTTTAAAATCATAAAAACGAACGATCGAAAGATCCTTAAAAA
>NZ_JALFPR010000046.1:0-39406 GCF_022785585.1 Oliverpabstia sp.
TGCCATTGATTTTCTGTTTCCGGTCACAGTATTTTTTGTTTTTACAATCTCGGCTCTTACTGTGATCCTGCTGGCAGCGCGGATCTACCAGTCCACAGCAGATGACTCTCAGAGAAATTATACCTCCGGCACTGCCCTTTCCTATCTGACAGAAAAGCTGCGACAAAACGACCGGGAAGACGGAATTTTTCTGGACGAGCTTGACGGCACGCAGGCAGTAGTCCTGCGGCAGGAGACGGCTGACGCTTCCTACCTTACTTATCTGTACGCCTGGGACGGACAGCTTCGAGAGCTGTATGTAAAAGAGGGGACAACACTCTCTCCTTCTGCCGGAAAGAGTATCCTTCCTGTAAAAGAATTTTCTGTGGAAGAGACAGAGAATCAGGTGATCACCTTCCGCTGTACCGATACTTCCGGGGAAACTGCAACCGCAGTCTGTACCATCCGTTCTGTTTCCCGGTAAATATACTGCATGGCTATTTCATTACCCTCTGTACCATCATCCATCTGTTGATGTCTGATGGTTACGGAATCACAAAGGAGCATCTATGAAACGAAAACCAACTGCCAACCCATCCGGTCTTTTTCTTCTGGAACTGATCTTTGCCATTCTGTTTTTTTCTGTGGCAAGTGCTGTCTGCGTACAGGTTTTTGTAAAATCTCATACCCTCAGCACCGAAGCTCACGATCTGATGCAGGCTTCCCGGAAAACGGAAGATGCAGCGGAGCTGATCACCGCTTCCACTTCACTGGATGATATGAAAAACATTCTGGAAGATACCTACAGCAACTCGCTGGAGATCTCATCAAAGGATTTCACCATCTTCTATGATTCCGATTTTATTCTCTGTTCTCAGGATACAGCTGCCTGGCAGTTATGTGGAACCTGGAATCTGAACGGACAGCTTCTGGATGTGCAGCTGGATGTCACAAAGCTGACATCCGGAGCCAACGCAGATTCTCTCTATCAGCTTCGTATACAGCATCATCTGCAAAGGAGGACATGACCATGAAGCAGAAGAAAAAAACATCTTTTTCTTTTATCCATATGGGCGCACCATCCCTGCTGATGATCTTTCTGGTGTTATGTCTGTTTACCTTTGCACTGCTTTCGTTATCCGGTGCCAAAAACGACCGGACGCTCAGCCAACAGTCTGCTGACCGGATTCAGGCATATTATCAGGCATCTTCTCTGGCAGAACAGGCACTCGACCAGATCGATACGATTCTTTCTGATGCTTACAAAAGCTGTGGCGCAGACTCCGCAGATACCGCGGTTTATCAGAGAGAAATAAGGAAACAACTGAAGAACTGCTCCGTGGACGGAGTTTCTGATCTCACCATCGATTTTGCAAAAAAAGAAGGGACTCTGAGCTTTCAGGTTCCTGTCAATAAGAGCCAGCAGCTTTCGGTGATTCTGACACTCCCGGCACCCTCCGACTGTCAGAATGGGTATTACCATATCACACAGTGGACAACCGAAGCTACGGAGAGCTGGGATGGAGACGATAGCTATCAGCTGTTTTCTCCTGTAGATTCCTGATTTTAAACTATATTTAGTATTAACCTTTTGACCCCGACATCCTATCAAAGGAGTAATATATATGAATGCACGAGCTATGTTAGAGCAGGCGGTTGCAGAGAATGCGTCCGATATTTTCCTGGTTGCCGGACGTCCGCTTTCGCTTCGGAAAAACGGTGTCCTTTCCATGGAGAATGAGGAACGTCTTTTACCGGATGATACCGCTGCTTTCCTAAAAGAAATTTATGAACTTGCTGACAACAGAGATATGAGATCTCTGCTTTCTCACGGGGATGATGACTTTTCTTTTGCCATCCCGGGCGTATCCCGTTTTCGTGTCAGTGCTTATAAGCAAAGAGGTACACTCTCTGCTGTGATCCGTGTGATCACTTTCCGACTTCCGGATTATCATATGCTGGGAATACCGGATGCGATCATCAATCTCGGTCTGGGCGGAAAAGGAATGACACTGATCACCGGTCCTGCAGGAAGCGGAAAATCAACAACCCTTGCCTGTATCATTGACCAGATCAACCAGAATCAGGAAAAACATATTATCACTCTGGAAGACCCTCTGGAATTTCTCCACCGGCACAACAAGAGTATCGTCAGTCAGCGGGAGATTCATGTGGATACTGACAGTTATGTAGCTGCCCTGCGCGCAGCTCTGCGTCAGAGTCCGGATGTGATTCTTCTGGGAGAAATGCGTGATTACGAGACGATCAATGTGGCAATGACTGCCGCAGAAACCGGCCATCTGCTTTTCTCAACGCTTCATACCATCGGCGCAGCCAATACCATCGACCGTATCATCGATGTATTTCCGCCTAACCAGCAACACCAGATTGCAGTACAGCTTTCCATGGTGCTAAATGCAGTTGTATCCCAACAGCTGATTCCTACTGTTGACGGTGGTGTTGCTCCGGCATTTGAAATTATGACCGTAACTCCGGCAATCCGTAATATGATCCGGGACAATAAGATTCCGCAGATCGACGGAATCCTCTATTCTTCTGCAAAGCCGGACATGATCTCCATGGACAACAGTCTGCTCGCCCTGTACAAGTCCGGAAAGATTTCAAAAGAAATCGCCTTGACTTATGCAACCAATCCGGATATGCTTATGAGAAAACTGTAATATTTTGCCACAACACAAAAAACGGAACGTTATAACACTTTATATAAGGAGGAACCACTGGGATGAACCCATTAGATATGATGAAATTCTCCAGTCTCTGGAGTACATTTACCGCAAACCATCCAAAATTCCCAAAATTTATTGCCGCCGCTTCCCGAAAAGGCGTACTGGCAGAAGGTTCTGTGATCGCAATGCAGATTACTACCCCGAACGGTGAAACACTGGAAACCAACCTGAAAATAACCGCTTCCGATCTGGAACTAGTTCAGCAGCTCAAAAAAATGCGCTAGAGAGTGTCTGAAAAATCATCGTTTTATACGCAAAAAGAGAGATTCCGCCGTTTCTTACAAAACTATAGATGGCAGAATCTCTCTTTTTCTTGTATCTATGTAACTATTCAGTAGCCACTGTACCGCGAGGTGTTTTGGCATGAGTATGCCAAAATCCTGAGACATACAAGCCAAAATGCCATCACCGAAGGTGATTTTAAATGCATTTTGGCACGTAACTGTGAAGGTACTGAACAGTTACGTATCTATTTGTAATCCTGAAAAAAATCCCGCAGGTTCGTAAGTGCCGATACCAATGTCTTCGTCTCTTCTTCCGACAGGTCTTTAAGCAGTGACTGGATCATATCTTCATGGAACTTCTCATGGTGATGATATGCTTTCTCCCCTTTTTCTGTCAGCGACACCAGTACTACCCTCCGGTCAGCATCACTTCGCACCCGATGCACATAACCTTTTTTTACCAGACCGTTGATGGATATCGTCAGGGTTCCTACCGTAATCCCCAGTGTTTTCGCTACCGAAGACATATTCCTCGGCTCCCGGATCCCCACCGCCTCGATCACATGCATATCATTATTGGTGATATCTCTAAATTCCGGCGTTATAATTGCTTTTGCTTCGATATTCATAATATCATTGAACAGTTTTACCAACACCTCATGAAACATTTCATACGCCTGATCCATAAATCTCACCTCTCACATCCGGATTTTCTGTTGTATCTTAAAATATGTCAGTCGATGGACATCCATTTCTGTAATTATACCACACTCCCGTTGGATTCCTCAACAAAAACCGCTTGATTTCTCTTTATCACGATGATACGATATTTTTATAAAACATCGTAACTGTTTGACACTCTTACAGTTACGAGTCGCAATGTATTCCGACTATCTGATCATTACAAGAGTGCAATTTACAGATAACAGCTTCACTTTATTTTTACAGGAGGTAAAACTATGGCAATAACAGCAACCATGGCCGAAGCACAAAACGACTATTATAAAGCGATGCGCGCCGGCAAAAGAGAAGGCGAGATTCTTCCCAATCTTGATGATATATTAAAAGAAAAAAACATTGTCGCTGTCCGGGAGGTTCCTCTTGGACTGGTTCAGATCCCTTCTGAACTGATCGTAGGAACCAAAACTGCAGGCAGAAGTTCCGCATTCAGCAAAGGTTTCAAACCTCTGCTGAAAGAAAACACAGAATTTGCATACAAATGGATGGCCCTGTACAAGGCGCATCTGAATGAAGGGATCCGTGAACCCATCAAAGCATATGAATTCATGAACAAATTCTATGTGGAAGAAGGGAACAAACGGGTCAGCGTATTAAAGTTCTTCGATGCAGTATCTATTCCGGGCAATGTTACCCGTATCGTTCCCCCGAGAACGGAAGAAAAAGGAAATAAAATTTATTATGAGTTCATGGACTTTTACGCCCTGTCTCGTATCAACTATATCTGGTTCACCCAACTGGGAAGCTTTGCCAAACTGCAGCGTCTCGTTGGCAAACGCCCGGATGAAGCATGGAGCGATGACGACAGACTGGATTTTGCATCTGCTTACAACCGTTTCCGTGCCGAATACAAGGCAAATGGCGGTGATAAAATCCCGATTACTACCGGTGATGCGTTCCTTTATTTTATCGGTCTGTATGACTACCGTTCGCTTGACGATATGACTGCCGTGGAACTGAAAGAACAGCTGGCAAAATCCTGGGACGAATTCAAGCTTCTGACTACCGACGAATCTGTGGAACTGCAGATGGATCCTACCGCCGAAAGCGAAGTAAAGAAAAACTTCTTTGCCCGTCTGATCCCTACCAGCACCCCAAAACTTCTTGTGGCTTTCATCCACGAGAAAAACGCTGAAATATCCGGCTGGACTTATGCACATGAACTTGGCCGTATGCATCTGCAGCAGACCTTTGAGGATCAGATATCCACAACCTGCTACGATAACGCCACCGAAGAAAATGCTGACGATCTGATTGCAAAAGCCATCGCCGACGGCAACAACCTGATCTTTACCACTTCCCCGCCGCTTCTGAAAGCCAGCCTGAAGGCAGCCATCGAGCACCCGGAAGTGAAGATCCTGAACTGTTCTCTGAACACCTCCCATCGCTATATCCGTACCTACTATGCACGTATGTATGAAGCAAAATTTCTGATGGGAGCTATCGCAGGTGCAATGTCCAAAAACGGTAAGATCGGTTATATTGCCGACTATCCGATTTTCGGTATGACTGCCAACATCAATGCCTTCGCTCTTGGTGCAAAAATGGTTAATCCACGTGCGAAAGTATACCTGGAATGGTCCACCCTGAAAGATCACGATATGGCAAAAAGTTTCGCCGAAAACGAAGTCCACTATATTTCCGGTCAGGATATGACGATTCCCGGAGAACCGTCCAGACATTTCGGTCTGTACCGTGATTCCGAAGATATGCCTCTGAACCTTGCGATGCCTATCTGGCACTGGGGTAAATTCTATGAACAGATGATTCGCAACATCATGAACGGGGCATGGAAAATCGACGACACCAACGATTCCACCAAAGGTCTGAACTACTGGTGGGGTATGTCCGCAGGCATCATCGATGTGATCTGCTCCCAGCACCTGCCGATCGGTACCGCCCGTCTGGTCGATCTGTTAAAAAAGAGCATCTGCGAAATGAATTATAATCCGTTCTCCGGTGTACTGTATTCTCAGTCCGGTATTGTTCAGAAGAATGCAGACGCCGTTATGGATCCGGAAGAGATCATCACCATGGACTGGCTGGCTGAGAATGTCATCGGTTATATTCCAAAGATGGAAGATCTGATTGAAAAAGCAAAACCTGTAGTGATGCTGCAGGGTATCGACAACCCGGAGATTTAGACAACAAAGCGCGGCTTACAACAAAAAGGAACTTTAATTATGAGGATATTAGCAATTGCAGACGAAGAATCCAAGTATCTCTGGGACTATTTCCGGAAAGAAAAGCTTGAGGGAATCGATCTGATTCTCTCAAGCGGAGATCTGAACCCCAACTATCTGTCTTTTCTCGCCACCTTTACCACAGCACCGGTTTTATATGTAAGGGGAAATCACGATGACAAGTACGAAAAGACACCGCCGGATGGATGTATCTGTATCGAAGATCAGATCTATGTCCATGAAGGGGTTCGTATTCTGGGACTGGGCGGTTCCATGCGCTACCGCCCCGGGATTAATCAGTATACTGAAAAAGAAATGAAAAAACGGGTCAAAAAACTATGGTTTCCATTACTGTACCGCGGTGGATTTGATATTCTTCTGACCCATTCTCCCGCCTACCAGTTAAACGATGGTCTGGATCTCCCACACCAGGGATTTCAGGTCTTCAACACTCTGATGGACAAGTACCACCCGAGATTTTTTATCCACGGGCATGTACATATGTCTTACGGACGGAATCAAAAACGCTACGATCAGTATAATCAGACTCATGTGATCAATGCTTACGATCGCTGTGTATTTGATTATGAAGATGATAATCTGAGGGAACATTTGAAACGGTGATTTTTATCATGCCAGACAAAAAACAGGAGCAAAACGGTATCGCATCCGTCTCTGCTCCTGTTTTTTATCTTCCTGTATCTCTGTTTTCTCACCGTTGCGTACTCTCTGCCGGTCAGATCTGTATACTCCGTCCTTATAGGTTTCTTCTCATGATTTACAGCATCTGTCCTTTCAGGATAACCCCTTTAATTTCCAGAGTTTCCTGGTCAAGGAGTACTGCATTTGCTACTTTTCCCGGTGTGATGCTGCCGTATTGGTCGTAGATACCGATGCTTTTTGCCGGATTGACTGCTGCACATTTTACCGCTTTTTCCAGAGGAATTCCCATCTGCTTCACAGCGGTACGCATACATTTCATCAGGTTGGTATTGGAACCTGCAATAGTTCCGTCTTCCAGGGTCGCACGGTTTCCTTTTACGATCACCGGCTGTCCGCCCAGCTCATACATGCCATCTTTCAGACCGGCTGCTTCCATGGTGTCACTGATGAAGATCACACGATCCTCTCCGAACATCTTGAATGTATTTCTCACGATTGCCGGGTGGATATGTACGTTATCGCAGATCAGTTCGGCCTCACAGTATTCGTCATCTGCTGCCGCGATGATCGGTCCCGGTGCGCGGTGGTTGATCGGGTTCATCGCATTGTACAGATGGGTCATATGAGTGACACCTGCTTCGATCGCTGCTTTTGCTGTCTCATAATCCGCTGTTGTGTGCGCGATCGACAGCACGACTTTTCCTTTTTCCGCCCGGATAAATTCCATCGCACCTTCCTCTTCCGGTGCCAGATCTACCAGTTTGAACAGACCTCCTGCGGCTTCCTGCAGCCGTTCAAACATTGCCACATCCGGTTTGTGGATGTATTTTCCGTTCTGTGCCCCTTTTTTTGCCATGGAGATAAACGGGCCTTCCATATTGATTCCGCAAAGGATCGCACCTTTTTCATTTTTATGGGCTTTCGCCGCTTTCGCGATCCGTGTCAGCCGCTCCTCATCAAACGTCATGGTTGCCGGTGCGATCGTTGTCACGCCCTGGCTGGCCTCATAATCTGCCATTACCTGAATGGACTCTTCCGTTCCGTCACAGAAATCCTTTCCCATGCAGCCATGAAAATGAATATCTGTCAGTCCCGGAATCAGATAACAGCCGTTGCCGTCAACCACTTTTTCTCCGTCCCCACCGGTTTCTGTAAAAACTTCCCCTGTTATGCAGACCTCTTTATCCGCAAATGTTCCTTCTTCTGTATAGACTTTTGCTCCCTTGATGATCATTGTTTTCCTTCTCCTCCTTCGTCCTTATCCTGAATCTGTCTTGACTTTAAGAGCATGACAGAATTATCATGCCGTGCCTGTTTGACAGATGAATCGATCTCCAGATAATATCCGTATAAAATATCCGTCATCACAAGAATCGGATACTGCGGAGAGATGATATTGCCAAAGTCCAGGTTTTTCTTTGCCGCCAGACATACCACTTCTTCACAGAATTCACTGTATTCCGGGCGGTCGTTGGCTGTCAGCAGTACCGTATAGGCTCCCTGCCGATGTGCCTGTTTCAGACATTCCATCACTTCTTCCGTCCTGCCACTGATACTGATGCCGATCGCCATACAGTCTTCCTGTACGATCGTCGAATGAAACCGCATCATATGGGTCTCATCTACCGCATCCATATCCAGTCCCAGCCGCATGAAACGAAACTGCATCTCTCTGGCTGCCAGGCTGGAACTTCCTTTCCCGTAAACAAACACCCGCCGGCACTCTGACATCTTCCCGGCAATCCGGCGAAGCTGCGCCTCATCTGCCAGATTATAACTTTTGTTCAGTAACTCCTGATAAGAGTCAAATACTTCTCTCATCTGTCCTGTGATCTGGTGATCTTTTTCTCCGAACGATTCTTTGTATTTGAACACAAATTCCCGATAGCCCTTATAACCACATTTTTTCGCGAATCGGGACAGAGATGCCTCTGACACATACAGCATCGAAGAAATATGTCTGGATGAAAAATCCATATCTTCCTCATTGGAAATAAAAAAATCAGCGATATTTTTTTCCACTGCAGACAGATTTTCATAATGGGCTTCTATGTTGGGTACTATTGTTTTTCTGTAATAACTCATCTTCCAATCCTTTCCGGCATCTGCTTGCAGCTGTTCCGGTCCTTCACAGCTACCTTTTCCTGTTATAAAATAATTACTATATTTCTACATCCAGTATAACATGTTTTCTTCCACTTTCAAGTACTTTCATCTTCCTTGAAAATTCATAATTCCGTCCTTTCACCCATTGACTTTCCGGATGGTTTCGCTTATGCTGAACATAAGAGCGCTGCATGTTTCATGGGGGAAAATGCAGGGCGTTTTTTTACACAGGAGGGTTTTTACACAAATGAAAAAAGAAACTGTTACAACCAATCAGATCACCGAGGGCGTGATCTGGAAACAACTTTTATTGTTCTTTTTCCCCATTGTTCTGGGAACATTTTTTCAGCAGCTGTACAACACGGCAGATACGATCGTTGTCGGGCGTTTTGTCAGCAAAGAAGCTCTTGCCGCCGTCGGTGGTTCCGCCGCACAGATTGTGGGTCTGATCGTGGGCTTCTTCGTCGGACTGGCTTCCGGTGCTTCGGTTATCATTTCCCAGTTTTACGGTGCGAAGGACAGAGCGCAGCTGAACCGTGCCCTGCATACTGCCTATGCATTCTCTATCATTGGAAGTATTTTCATCACCGTTCTGGGAATTCTGATTGCTCCCTGGATGCTTGAACTGATGCACACACCACAGGAAACCATGGCAGATGCACTGCTCTATCTGCGGATCTACTTCGCCGGTATTATCTTTGTCTTTATCTATAATGTGGGTTCCAGTATCCTTCGTGCAATGGGAGACTCCCGCAGACCGTTATATTATCTGATCGTCTGTTGTATCCTGAATATTGTGCTGGATATCGTGCTGGTGATCGTTTTTCACATGGGAGTTGCCGGTGTGTCAATCGCCACGATTTTTTCTCAGGGAGTCAGTGCCGTTTTGATCACCCGCGCCCTGATGCATTCCGACGATCTGTATCATCTGGAGTTCCGAAAGATCCGATTCCACAAATCTGCTCTGATCAGTCTGATCTGGGTGGGCTGTCCTACCGGCATCCAGTCAGTTTTATACAGTGTCACCAACATGCTGATCCAGACGTTCTTAAATAATCTGGGAACCGATACAGTGGCCGCCTGGAGTGCTTTCGGAAAGATCGATTCTTTATACTGGATGGTCAATAATGCGTTCGGTATCGCCGTTACGACTTTCGTAGGACAGAATTTTGGTGCCGGAAAATACGACCGCATGAAAAAGAGTGTCCGCATCGGGCTTTGTATGGGGCTTTGTACAGCTCTGACATTGACTCTCATATTCTATAACTTCGGCACTCCGCTGTTTCGTCTGTTTACCTCCGATGAAAATGTAGTCTCTATCGGTATGCAGATGTTGCACCACGTTGCTCCGGCATACTGCCTGTTCGTCTTCATCGAACTGCTCTCCGGTGCACTCCGCGGAACCGGAGATGTTGTGATCCCAATGCTTATCACCTGTTTCGGTGTCTGCCTGCTGCGTATCGCCTGGCTCTTCTTCATCGTACCACTCGCTCCGGGCCTCAACACCATCGTCCTCAGCTACCCGGTCACCTGGGCGATCACGGCGGTGATGTTTATCGTTTACTACTGTTACCGGGCAAAGAAATGGCCGAAATCTTATGCGAAAAAAACGGCTTAATCTTATGCCGATAACATTCTTTAACTGTTTGTCCGTATAACGTAAGGAAAGGGACTGTCTGGAATGACAGTCCCTCTTTGTATACTCTTGTAAGCCGATATTTTCGTAACTATTCAGCAGGTAATATTTCGCGAGGTGTTTTGATGAATATGCCAAAATCCCGAGACATACAAGCAAACTGCCCTTGCCGAAGGTAATTTCAAATACATTTTTGCTCGTACCTGTGAAAGTACTGAACAGTTACAAATTTTCATTTATCGTGTACATGTATAAACATATAGCATATCTTGTGAACTACTCATAAGCATGATTAGCTCAGCGTCTCCATTTTTTCTTCTTATGCAATAATCAATTTCAGAAAAAGAAGGATACATTATAGGATCAACATTCAAATTTTTTAAATATTTTATAATTTCTTCCTCCCAATACTTTGTTGGTATCTGCTTGTACAATGATGTTTTTAGAACCTTTTTGTCATTTTCTGAGCACAAATAAATATTATATGATTCCCACATGCCGTCAACCGTATAATAAGATTCAACAAATGGAAAGTTAATATCCCATTGAGTTTTAAACCATATACTATTCACAATTTTTTTACCCATCAGTATGAAAACGAACATTATCAATGCAACCAGAACCCCAGTGATTAGAATTCTTTTCTTCATGTACTTTCCCGTCCTCTTTCCGCATATATTTACAAAGAACAATCCTTCCCGGAGCTTTGTATGCGTATCCTGCTTTTTCTTTCTGATCTGATGATCCCACTCCTCTTTTTCTACATCATCGGCTTCGGTCTTCTGATGAAAAAGGACATCTACAACGACTTCGTCACCGGTGCTTTCGACGGTTTGAAAATAGTGGTAAAAATCATGCCCACGTTAATCGGTCTGATGACCGGTGTGGGGATCCTGCGTGCCTCCGGCTTCCTGGATGCCCTCGCATCCCTCCTCGAAAACCTCCTGAAACCCACCGGCTTCCCCTCCGCCCTGGTTCCCCTCTCCATCGTAAAAATGTTCTCCTCCGGCGCCGCCACCAGTCTCCTCCTCGACCTCTACAAACAACACGGCCCCGACTCCACCATCGGCCTGACCGCCTCCCTCATCCTCAGCAGCACCGAAACCATCTTCTATACCCTAAGCGTCTACTACATAGCCGCCAAAGTCCAAAACCCCCGCTACACCCTCCCCGGCGCCCTCCTCGCCACCCTGTCCGGAATCATCGCCAGCACCGTCATAGCAAACCTTATGTAAATCTCTATTCGTTTACTTTCTCACCTGGTTTACATAAAAACAACCATATGCCTATAATCTCTTACTTATACCACCAATTATCCCAAAAACCACTTCCGATACAACGTATAACGCACACATTTTCTCCTGTACTACCCCTATAGCATTCATTTTCCCATACCAACCAACCCCCTCCGCTCTCAACCACTATCTCCCCCACGCAAAAAACAGCGGCAGACTCCTGGCTTCCTGGTCTGGCAACACTTTGTGGGCGCTTAGGGCAAGCTTTGAGATCCGACGCCTACGCAGACTTTCGCGCGGGTCAGCCGACCCGCGTGAATATAGTCGTAGTTGGCGGCTAGCTCAAAGTTGCCCTGCCCACGTTGCCAGACCAGGAAGCCAGGAGTCTGCCGCGTCCCTTTTTACGACACTAACCTCTACTCCCGGAAATTCCCAGCCTTCTTATACTTATTCATAATCCCAAAATACATCACCAACAGCAGTGCAGACGCAAAAATCCACGCCACCGGGCTTGCCAGACAAATCCCCAGATAACTCTTATAATGCGAAGCAACTACAGCCGTCAGCCCTCTTCCTGCCAGCTCTGCAATCCCTGCCGTCATGGGAAGGAATCCATATCCCATTCCCTGGATACCGTTTCGGTATACATTTACCACATTAAGCGGAATAAAGAACAGCGCCACGCATTTCATATAAATATCCACCAGACCCACGATCTGATCCAGATTCTCAGACACAAACAGTCCGGTCAGCATATTACCAAAGAAGAACACCAACACTCCGAACACCACCGAATAAATGCTACCCATGATCGTTGTTGCCCGGAATCCTCTGCTGATCCTCTTCACCTTACCCGCACCCATATTCTGTGCACAGTAAGTAGCCATCGTAGTACCCAGTGCCACATAAACCTGCGTTGCCACCTGCTCGATCTTATTTGCCGCAGTAAACGCTGCCACATGCACAGAACCAAGCACATTCAGCGCAGCCTGCACCATCATCGCACCGATCGCAGTGATCGAATACTGCAGTGCCATCGGAAAACCGATGGCCAGCTGCTGCCGTACCAGATGACCATCCAGTTTAAAATCCCAGCGATCCAGCTTCAGAATCGGCACTTTCTTAATAATATAGACCAGACAAAGCAACGCCGAAACTCCCTGCGCAATAACCGTCGCATACGCCGCTCCTGCTGCTCCCAGGTGAAACACAATGATCAGTACCAGATCCAACACAATATTCAGTACTGCGGAAAACAGCAGAAAATACAACGGCGTCTTACTGTTACCCAGCGCACGCAGGATACCCGCTAACAGATTATACATAACCTGTGTAAAAATCCCCGCACAGATGATCATAATATACTTATACGCATCCTGAAAAATATCTTCCGGTGTATTCATAAGAATCAGCAGAGGCTTCATAAACGCCATACTGATCACCGTCATCACCACGCTGACGATCACCGAAAGTACTGCCGCAGATCCGACCGTCTTTCGCATCCCCGGCATATCTCCGGCACCGAATCGCTGACTGGTCAGGACCGTAAAACCTGCCGTAAGTCCCATCAGGAATCCCAGGATCAGAAACCCGATCGTTCCGGTCGATCCGACAGCCGCCAGTGCCTTCGTTCCCACGAACTTACCGACAATGACCGTATCCACCATGCTGTAAAACTGCTGGAAAATATTTCCAATAACAATTGGGAGCGTAAAATTCAGGATAATCTTATACGGTGTTCCCACCGTCATATCTCTCTCCATAAAGTTCCTCCTCTCATAAAAACTCCTCATTTTGCGCGATAAAAATCCGGGGACACAGCCCCGGGATCTTTATCACATTATTTACTTTCACCCATTATATGCGATGCTTTTTCATTTTTCAATACTATTTTTTGTAAAATCATCGGTAACTGTTTCACATATAAGTTCCTTCAAATTCTTCCTGTTCCAGCGCCTCTTCAAACTCACCGATGATCTTTCGCTCAGCAATGGACTGTTCCAGCAGATGCCGGTCATAATAAGCAATGCAGGTCTTGTAATCATTTTTTATCGTTTCACTGGCCAGATTTGCCTTATCACACATCTTACTCACCGGCTCTTCTCTGTTGGTGATTTCATATACTCCGATATACAGGTGAAGATGAAACAGACTGTTGGTAAATTCTTTCTGCATACTGCGGATCTGCTCAACAACCTTATCTTCGTTAAAATATGCTTTGGGAATACAGGTGGCAAAATGATCGTCCTGTATACGGGCACAGACAGTTTTTGCAAAAGATCCATGAATCTGTTTCATCTGTTCTGCCTGTTTACGCAGGATCGCATTTCCTTTTTTCATGCCAAAAAGTTCGTTTACAAATTTAAAGTCTTTCATATTACTGCATAATATGTAGAATTCTGTATCCGGATATTCTTTCAGCAATCTTTCAACCTGACGATAAAATTCCTCTTTGTTATACAGTCCTGTCAGGCTGTCATGAGATGCACGATAACGTTCCCATTCCAGTTTCTTCAGCTGCTCTGTTTTATCATGAAACATAAAGTAATCGCAGACATAATTTCCGCTCCTGCTGCAACGCCATATACCATTCTCATCTCATATTTCCCTGTCAAAAAAATGTGTCTTCCTGACACCTTTTTATTTTCATTTTTTCTTCTATCATAAAAGATAACGTATTCTTATCTATCTGTCAAACAGTTTCCTATATATGTATTTTCTTATTTTAATATAGAATATAGCAATCCCTGTGCTGACCGCCGTTGCGAGAATCGCCGGTCCCACGATCGCTGTGGGTGCCACGCTTCCGTATTCCGTCCGGAAGGCAATAATGCTGACCGGAATCAGTTGTAGGGAGGAAATATTCAGGATCAGGAAATCGCACATCTCGTTGCTGGCTGCACCGATCGGCACTGCCCGTTGCTTTTTCCTTCGCCGCTCTTCCTCCAGATCTGCCAGTTCTTCCATGGCCTTCAGTCCTGCCGGTGTCGCCGCCCAGCCGAGTCCCAGGACGTTCGCCAGCAGATTCGTGGCAATCGATTTCCTCGACGGGTGATTCCCGGGAATCTCCGGAAACAGAAAGTTCAGCACCGGCTGCATTCTCTGCTCCATCGCCTCCAGAAGTCCGGACTTCTCTGCAATCCGCATCATCCCCACCCAGAGTGCCGTAACCCCAGCCATCACCACGCACAGACTTACTGCCTCCTTCGAAGACTGAATCGCCGCCTCTGATACTTCCTCCAGATGCCCGGTCACTGTCCCGTAGATAATCCCGATCAGAATCATACTGCCCCAGAGATAATTCATGAAAAGATACTCCGTTTTTATTGTATTCAGTTATGTATACGCTTTCCATCGTATAAATATGTAACAATCCAGTATCTTCACGCTTCCTCAAATCCCCGGTTCTTCAAGTATTCTTTATTTCTGAAACTTCTTTCTCCCCCATTATCTTTACTTTCCCCCCACCATTCGTTACAATAAATCATAAAGCAAAAGCTTGTCCGAAAACTTTTCGGAAGAAAGGAGAAGGTTATGAAATTTTCATTTTCCCCTTCCTCCACTGACCTGAAAAAAGTGGAAGAAGGAACGCAACTTTTATTGGGGGATATCAAATCAGAAAAGGAACTGGAGATTCAGGTGGAGTTTCAGGAAAATGTTCCGCTTACCATCGCACGAAACGGCGATCACCTGCATATTACCTGTCAGGAACCGGCACATTATTATCGGGGACTGAACTGGGCGGTACATCATCCGGAGGATACCTGGAACACGAAAAGTGAACCTGTATACTTTTCAAAAAACGGAGTGATGCTGGACTGCTCCAGAAATGCAGTATTTACCGTAGAAAAGGTAAAATCTTTTATTCGTATCATGGCGAAACTGGGAATGAACACCCTGATGCTCTACACCGAAGAGACTTACACCGTACCGGATGAACCTTATTTCGGTGCCTACCGTGGCCGCTACAGCCAGGATGAGATCCGCGAGATGGATGCTTATGCAAGAACTTTCGGCATTGAACTTGTTCCGTGTATCCAGACACTGGCCCATCTTCACAATGCTTTGAAATGGCCGCTTGGAGAAACCGTCAAGGACACCGCCGACATCCTTCAGGTAGGAAAAGAGGAAGTCTACACCCTTATTGAAAAAATGCTTTGCTCCGTAAAAGAGTCCTTTTCCACCAACCGGGTACATCTGGGCATGGACGAAGCTGCGCAGCTCGGCCTTGGAAAATACCTCCGGGAAAACGGATATACCAAAAGTTCCGTCCTGATTCGCGAACACAGTGCCCGCGTTTTTGAAATCTGCAAAAAGCTGGGGCTGGAACCGATGATCTGGAGCGATATGTATATCACTGCCAACACCGGTGGCGGTTATTATGATGTTGCCGACGATACAGACTGCAGTGACTGGGAAAAACCGGATCCGGAACTTGGACTGGTTTACTGGGACTACTATAACCCTGATCAGAAAATCTATGAAAAAATGATCCGCGTTCATCAGCAGCTTTCTAACAAAGTCATCTTTGCCGGAGGTTCCTGGATCTGGAACGGAATATCACCAAACTATTCCAAGACCTTTACCTGCACCCGTGCGGGACTTGCCGCATGCAAAAAATATCATCTGCCGGAAGTCTTCTGTACCGCCTGGATGGATAACGGTGCAGAAACTCCTGTAGATGCCGTTCTGCCCGGTCTGGTGCTGTTCGCCCATCTTGGCTTCCATGAAGACTTCGATGAGAAAGCACTGGCAGAAGAATTCCACGATGTGACCGGTGCCAGCCTGAACGACTTCCTGGAACTGGATGCACTGGACTCCCTGTTCCAGAACGGACAGCCGAATCTGGACACCGATAATCCGTCCAAATATCTGCTGTATCAGGATCCTCTTCTCGGCATCTTTGACCGCCATATCGAAGATCTGGATCTGGACACTGAACGTTATTATCAGGATCTGGCAGACCGCCTGGAAATCTGCCGAAAACATACTCCGGCTTATGATACGCTGTTTGCTTTCTATCACAGTCTCGCCAGCACGCTCGCCGGCAAGGCCGACCTTGGCGTCCGCCTGAAAAAAGCATACGATGCCCATGACTTATCCACACTGGAGACCATCTGCGAAGAAGTTATCCCCGGAATCATCAACGATCTGTCCACAACCAGACTTCTGCGCGAACACCTCTGGATGCAGGACGCAAAACCTTTCGGCTATGAACTCGTAGACATCAAACTCTCCGGCGTCATCGCCCGCCTTACCAGCACCCGCTACCGTCTCCGTTACTATATCGACGGCAGAGTAAAGCGCCTGGAAGAACTGGAAGCCGACCGCCTCCCCTACTTCCTCCCGGGAACCCCCAAACGCGAAAACCTCTGGCACCGCATCATCAGCGGCGCAGACCTTATGGATACAATTTAACAACCTACCATTTCCAAAAGCCCCTCGGAACACATCTCCCGAGGGGTTTTATTATATGTCAATAAAATGCATTATCATTTTTAAACTATATTCATTCATGTACAACTTTCATCCATCCTTTCCCCGCCATCAGGGACTGCCACAACCAAACTCTACATTCAAATAAAGATTCAGCCAGTGCACAGCCCTGTGTGAGAACAACAAGGGGGTGGAGGCATTTTGCGTGCCGCTTAGAGTGAGCTTTAAGATCCTCTGCCTACGTAGACTTTTGCGAGGGTCAGCTGACCCTCGTAAATATAGTCGTAGTTGGCAGATAGCTTAAAGTCGCTCTGCACGCTGCCTCCGCCCCCTTGTTGTTCTCACACCGGGCGTCCCCTTGCAACTACTCTTAAGAATTTTCCAGCAGGCCCTGATAAACCTCCCGTTTCGAGATCCCCCGGTCCTTCGCCACCATCTTCATAGCGTCCTTCCGTCCAATCCCCTGATCCTCATAGATCTTCATGTGTTCCTCCAGCGACATCTCTTCCCATGCCCGCTGCTTCTCCTCGATCATCTCTCTCCGGCTTCTGCCTTCCATCACGATCACACACTCTCCACGGGGATCCTCCTGCCGGTAATACTCCAGTGCATCCTCCAGCGTTGTAAGAAACGCCGTCTCATGTTTTTTCGTAAGCTCCCTGCAGATCGTCACCCTCCGGTTTCCGAGCGCAGCCACCAGCTCTTCCAGCGTCCGTACCAGCCGGTGCGGTGCTTCATAAAGAATCGTCGTTCTCGTCTCCTCTTTCAACTCCTCCAGAATCGCCTGTTTCTCCTTCTTATCCGTCGGCAGAAAAGCCTCGAACGCAAACCGTCTCGTCGATAATCCGGAGATCGTAAGCGCCGTGATACACGCAGCCGGACCCGGAAGCGAAGTGACCGGGATCCCTGCCTCATGGCACATCGCCACCAGTTCCTCTCCCGGATCAGAAATACCCGGTGTTCCTGCATCCGTGATCAGGGCGATCTGCTGTCCCTGCTGCATCAGACCGATCAGATAATGACCTTTATCGATCTTGTTATATTCATGATAACTGGTCATCGGCGTTGAAATCTCAAAATGATTCAACAGTTTGATACTGTTTCTCGTATCCTCCGCCGCGATCAGATCTACTTCTTTTAACGTCCGGATCACACGAAAGGTGATATCTTCCAGATTCCCGATCGGTGTCGCACACAAATACAATTTTCCTGCCATAGTATCGGTATCCTCCTATCTTCCATCCCCGTAAATTTCCCGGATTTCCTGTGTATACACGCCCGGCTTTTCATATACGATCAGCGGTTTTTCCACCGTGATCCTGGAATTACCTCCCAGAAGCCCTTCGATCAGAACCATATTCGGCTCCCGGTCCACATACGGATACACCAGACGCATCCGCTTCGGTTCCAGTTTGTATTGCATCATCAGTCCCATGATCTCTGCCAGACGAAACGGTCGATGCACCATATAGAATCGCCCCCGTGGCTTTAACAGCTGTGCCGTCTGAGAGATCACATCCTCCAACGTACACAAAACCTCATGTCGTGCAATTGCCTTGGGCAGATGAGGATTGGTCAGACCGTGATTGCCATGCATATACGGAGGATTGCAGGTAACTACCGAAAAAGAAGCCCTGCCAAAGATGGCAGTGGCTTCTTTGATATCTCCCGTTCTGATGGTAATCGCATCCTCCAGATGATTATACACCACACTGCGCCCTGCCATCTCAGCACTCTGCTCCTGAATCTCCAGACCGGTAAAATGCTCTCCCTGCGTCTTTGCTTTTAACAGAATAGGGATAATTCCCGTTCCGGTTCCCAGATCCAACGCCTGTTCCCCTTTCTTCACCCTGGCAAAGTCAGACAGCAGCACCGCATCGATTCCATAACAAAAATCCCTGGTATTCTGGATAATATGATAGCCATTTTGCAGATCATCCAAACGCTCATTTTCCTTCAATGGGATATTCATCTTTTTCTCCTGTCATTATTCCAGTTCCTTCATCATCTTCTGCTCTTCTTTGGAAAGCTTCATCTTCTCTTTCCGGCAGCATCCTCTGGAACGGAATTTTAACTCTTCTACTTTATACTCACGGATCTCTTTCTCATCGTTGACATCCATGATCACTTTTACCAGCTGACGAAGTACATTGACACTCTGTACCTCACCCTTGATACCTTCCGGTGTCATTACCTGATCTCCGATATTCGGCAACTGTTTGTTCAGATACTCGTATGTCTCCTGCTCATTTTTCAGGCAGCACATCAGACGGCCACAGACACCTGAGATCTTGGTCGGATTCAGTGACAGATTCTGCTCTTTCGCCATCTTGATCGATACCGGAGCAAATTCTGACAGATAGGTATGGCAGCACAGAGGGCGACCGCAGATACCGATACCTCCGAGAATCTTCGTCTCATCTCTCACACCGATCTGACGCAGCTCAATACGTGTTTTGAAGATCGCCGCCAGATCCTTTACCAGTTCACGGAAGTCGATTCTTCCGTCTGCGGTAAAATAAAAGAGAATCTTGTTGTTGTCAAAGGTATATTCCACATCGATCAACTTCATCTCCAGCTGATGCGCACGGATTTTCTTGACACAGACCTGATATGCTTCTTTCTCTTTTTTACGATTACTCTCTTCTTTGGCATCATCCTTCTGTGTAGCCATGCGGATCACATCTTTTAAAGGCTGTACCACCTGCCTGTCGTCTACTTCTTTCGGACCCAGTACCACTGTGCCGTATTCCACACCGCGGGCTGTCTCCACGATTACATGATCTCCCGGTTTCATCTGAAAACTCTTCGGATTGAAATAATAAATCTTTCCTACATTCCGAAACCGGACACCGATAATTTTTACCATTCTAGTTCTCCCTGATTGTCATGAAGAGCAGTTCCATAACCAGATCAAAATTTACATTGGAATGCAGACGCTCTCTGGCCTTTCCTATGGCATCTATAATATTCTCTATACCCTCATAGGAACTTTTCTTTGCTCTTTCTTTAATATAATTATACTGGTCTTTAAATATCAGACCATCTACTTCTTTTGTCGCCTTAAACAACAGTACATCCCGAAACCACATGGTAAACAGATCCAGATAATCGTAAATATTCTGTTTTTCCGCTGTCAGTTCTTTGATCATCTCCACCAGTTCGTACAGTTCCAGCTCATTGCTCTTTCTGAGAAGCCGGAAAGCTCTCTCCGCCATCTCGGCAAATTCCGTAGATTCTGCGATCTGTTTTGCTTTCCCGATATTTCCCTGGGCAAATGCCGCGTCGATCTGCGCCTGATAATCCGGCAGATGCATATGCTCCATCAGATATTCTTTCACATCACTCTCTTTCACCGGACGCAGATTCAAGGTCACGCACCGGGAAGAAATCGTAGGAAGCAGAGAATCCGCATTGCTGGTCAAAAGCAGGATCACCGCATAAGCCGGTGGCTCCTCGATGGTCTTTAACAATGCATTCTGCGCCTGCAGCGTCAGTTTTTCCGCTTCGTTCAGAATATAGATTTTATAAGGACCTGTATAAGGTTTGATGGATACATCATCAATCAGCTGGATACGAATATCCTCGATACCGATAGAATTCGGTTTCTCATGTGTGATCGTAATAATATCCGGGTGATTTTTGCTTAACGCTCTCTTACAGGAGTCACATTCCATACATGGATCTGTTCCATGCTTTTCACACTGCAGTGCCATGGCAAATGCAGAAGCCAACATCTTCTTTCCTGCTCCTACCTCACCGTTAAAAATATACGCATGTGAAACTTTCCCCATCTGAATGGCATTCTGTAAATGATTTACAACATCATCATGTCCAATAATCTCATGAAATCCTGCCATACAATCACCTCCTGTGTTCTTTTGTTTTCTGTGGTAATCTCCGGTTTTATCACCACAGGCTTCCACAGCTGCTTTTTTCACAATATCTCTGCGCAAAAGAATACTATATTATATTGTACTCTGTCTGCGGAATATCATTATTATAGCACACTCCTTAAATACTTTTCAATCTCAGAGTAGCCTCCCGCCCCGTCCATATTGGAAAATCTATGGGTGATTCCTGCCTGCCGGATCTTTTCCTCACTGAAATCCTGTGCATCTGCCAGAAATCTCCGGCACATTTCTTCGTATTTCGGTGCTTCCTGCGTCTCTTCCCTCGCGATCGCCCGCTTCAGGCGTTCTCCGTCTTCCACTTCTATATAAATGGGGCGGATCTTTTCCTCTCCATAATATGCCTTTAATTTTTCATAGGATTCCAGTGTTCCGATTCCCAGATAGCTTTTCTCTTCCAGATTCATATTATCCGCCGTAAAATACCGCCACAGCCCGTAAACCGTCTCATACCCCCGGTCTTCGATAATCTTTCCCTCTGCTTTCAGTTTCTGAAAATCCTCTTCCGTCACAAAATGGTACTCCCTGCCATCCAGTTCCCCGTCCCGGATCGGGCGGGTGGTGTAGATCACCAGACGTTCCAGAGAAAACTCCGGATTTCTTAAAAGGCGCTGATAAATCGTATCTTTTCCCGATGCGCTCTTTCCCATAATATAAAACAATTTGCCCATAATCAGCATTCTCTCTTTCTATTCACTCCCATCTATCTTACCAGACCACCGGAAACTCTTCCAGATATTTTAAACATTTCTTAAAAGAGTTTAGAAATCCTTTATCTCATTTCCATAAAATGGACACAAACTCCATGTATACTTACAGTATCAAAACAAAGAGGACGGCGGATGCAGATGATGACAGCCAGAGCCGGTGACAAAGACTGAACATCGTTGCCGGAATATTTTACAAACCCTGTGACTGTCGGACCTCGACAAAAAACAATTACCTTTTATATAGATTCGTGCAGCTGTTTGCACCAGCTGCCAAAACACTTTTTCATACTGCCGGGGCACTAAAACCCCGGCCCTCCCTTTTCTAATTATTGATATGCAATGCAAGTAAAACAAAATTGCCGCAGGAAGTTAAAATTCCTGCGGCAGTTTCGTTTCTCAATCGTAACGATTCAGTACCCTCGCGAAATACTGCCTACTGAATCGTTACTCTCAACCTTTATATTTACTCTGTGCAAAAATATCTTACAGATATTTTTTCAGGACATCTACTTTATCCAGTTTTTCCCACGGCAGATCCAGATCATTTCTTCCGAAATGTCCGTAAGCTGCAGTCTGTTTGTAGATCGGTCTTCTCAGATCCAGCATCTTAATGATTCCGGCCGGTCTCAGATCGAAGTTTTCACGGATGATCTCTACCAGTTTTTCATCGCTCACTTTACCGGTTCCTGCGGTGTCTACGTTGATGGAAGTCGGATGTGCCACACCGATCGCATAAGACAGCTGGATCTCACACTGGTCAGCCAGACCTGCTGCTACGATATTCTTTGCAACATAACGTGCTGCGTAAGCTGCGGAACGGTCAACTTTGGTGCAGTCTTTTCCGGAGAAAGCTCCACCACCGTGACGACCATATCCACCGTAAGTATCTACGATGATCTTTCTTCCTGTCAGACCACTGTCACCGTTTGGTCCGCCGATTACGAATCTTCCTGTCGGATTTACAAAGAATTTGGTATCTGCATCTACCATCTCTGCCGGAAGAACCTCATCGAAGACATATTTTTTGATATCTTCGTGGATCTGTTCCTGTGTTACATCCGGATCGTGCTGTGTGGACAGTACGACTGCATCCAGACGGTATGCTTTTCCGTTATCATCATATTCTACAGTTACCTGAGATTTTCCGTCCGGTCTCAGATAAGCCAGTGTGCCGTCTTTTCTTACCTTTGTCAGCTGTCTGGTCAGTTTGTGTGCCAGAGAGATGGCCAGCGGCATATATTCTTCTGTCTCGTTGGTTGCGAAACCGAACATCATACCCTGATCTCCTGCTCCGATGGCATCGATCTCTTCGTCAGACATTTTATGTTCTTTTGCTTCCAGCGCTTTGTCGACACCCATAGCGATATCGGTGGACTGCTCGTCGATGGCTGTGATCACACCACAGTTCTCTGAATCAAAACCGTATTTTCCTCTGTCATATCCGATCTCACGAACGGTATCTCTTACGATTTTCTGGATATCTACATATCCTTTTGTTGTGATCTCACCCATAACCAGTACCAGACCAGTGGTGATGGCTGTCTCGCAGGCTACACGGCTCATCGGATCCTGTTCCATCAGTGCGTCCAGGACTGCATCGGAAATCTGGTCACAGATTTTGTCCGGATGGCCTTCGGTTACAGATTCTGAAGTAAACAAACGTTTTTCCATTCTCATTCTCCTTTTTCTCTGGGGTTTACCCCTGGGTGCTTTTCTCCCGGGTTTATCGTTTAAGATAATGTCATATCGCATTTTCTTTCCAACGTATAATCTAAAAATGAGCCCGCCAAAAGCGGACTCAATACTTCGATATATCAAATCCCCTTATTGTTCGATTACTCGCTCAGGTAGGCACCTTCCGTATCCGGGGTTGCCGTGACTTCACAGATCCTATGTATCTCCATCACTCTGAATAAGAGAAAAGCTTTCTATACAATTTACGTCTAATAACATAACGCAGTTTTGCCTGTTCGTCAAGGGGGTAAACGGTGTCAGGCACCATAAAATTTTTATAAATAGGTCAAATCCTGATTTTCATCCACTTTCCGTTCCGGAACCGTATGCCGCTTAGCATCAGACGACAGAACTGATCCGCTACGATACCCATCCAGATTCCGTAGATTCCCCAGCCAACAATATAGCAACATATATACGAAACAGCCGTTCTCACAAAGGTAACGCTGATGGTAGAACTGATCATGGTGTACACCACATCGCCCGCGCCGCGCAGTGCTCCGGTGAATACCACCTGACAGATCTGGAACAGCACGATCACTATCAGAATCCGGCTGATCCTCGCACCGATCTCCACGATATGTGCTTCTGCAAAGAACAGTCCGAACAGCCACTTTCCGCAAAACAGATAGAACATGGACATAAAAACAGCCATCACAAGTGCCACTTTTTCACAGGTCATCCCGTGTCGCTTTGCCTCCTGCGGTTCTTTGCTTCCGAGACTCTGCCCGATCAGTGCCACGGCTGCCGCCTGCATACCATCACCGAAAGAGAACGACAGGCTCAGCGCATTCATTCCCACCTGATGTGCCGCCATCGCCGCCGTTCCCATGTCAGCTGCCATCACAGCGGTTGACATAAAACCGATACGCATCAGAATCTGCTCCACGAATGTACTGCTTGAAAGTTTTAAGATTATTTTTACCGATTCGAACCGTTTCCACAGCCCTTCTTTTATAATATACGGAATACTGAGGAAAGAATCCTTCCGAAACAGTGACATTACACTGATCGTACACCCCACAACCGTTCCAAGCACCGTCGCCAGTGCTGCTCCGCGAATCCCCAGTTTAGGGAATCCAAGATGACCGCCGATCAAAAGATAATTTCCAATAATATTGACGATGCTGGATATGGTGTTGGTATACATCGCGATTTTGGTGTTTCCTGCCCCTCTCTGTGCAGCATTGATCACCATGGATATAATATTAAAGATCATCCCACCCATAATAATCTGAAAATAAATCACCGCTCCGTCATGGGTATCCGGTGCGGATCCACACTTTTCCATCAGCCATCCTGCCAGACTCACACAGGCAACCGTGATGACCGCGCCGAAGAGAATCGTAAGAAGGATTGCCTCTGCCAGCGTTTCATTTGCTCTTCTTTTGTCTTTTTCTCCTGTTCGTCTGGCAACGATCGCGGCAATCGCCACGTTCATCGCAAAAAATAAAGACAGTCCGAGGAATTTTGGCTGTGTCGTCAGTCCCACCGAAGCCACTGCTTCCGAACCGAGTCCACTGACCATATAGACATCAATCATGCCCGCCAGCGAGATAAAAAAAGACTCAAAGACTGCCGGCCATGCGATTTTCAATACTTTCGTCAATTGCTTTTTCTGTTCCACCCATCCGTTTTTCCGGCTTTCGCCGGATACCGAGTGTCCTTCCATCTGCTCACTCCTTTTCTTTCTCATGTACTCTCGGAATCTTCATAAATTCAAAATTCAAACACTTCCGGAAAAATAATCGGAATAAAATAAGTAACAGAAGCTCTTTTTCTACCGATCGTTCAGTAGCAAAAGAGCTTCCGCTTTTCGTATGCATCTTCGTCACTTTCCCACAGAGATACGATTATTTACGTGATCAATAAACCATGGGATCTTTTGATCCGTGATCCTGCCACACAATCTGCATTATAATATCCTGTCTGTTCTTACAGCTTGTCTCCTCTGCGGATATAACCCGGTTTTTCCGTCTCTGCAATAATCTGATTGCTGTGGATCAGTTTCGCATGTTTGTCAATGACCATATTTTCCACATGCACATCTTTGCCGATCACTACGTCTGCATTTACCACACAGTTGCGGACAACCGCACCCTTCCTGATCTCACATCCACGTCCAATGATTGAATTTTCTACCATTCCTTCTATCAGACATCCATTGGAAATTACGGATGATTTTACATTGCTGCCTTCAAAATACTGGGTCGGGCAGGAATCGTTGGTACGGGTATAGACCGTCCACTCTTCATGAAACAGCTCTCTTGCTTTCCTGCGGTCAAGCAGTTCTTCGTTGGCATCAAAATAACTCTTGAGATCGGTCATTGCTGCAAAATAACCTCTGTGAGATACTCCACGGATATCCATCTCTCCACAGGATTCATTGAGTGCATCTGCCAGTGTATATACGGAAGACAGCTTGCGTCCTTTATCGATCAGATCCAGGAAGATCTCTTTTTTCATTACATAGGTGTCCATGAAAATATTTCTGTTTTTTACATTTCCGTGGTTTGGTTCCAGAGACAGCACACCTTTTTGTTTGTTCAGATTCAGCACCTGACAGTTCAGGAAATGATCTTTTGCATTGTCCACATTCTGATACATCAGTGTGATATCCGCACCGGATTCGATATGGTTCTGTAAAAATTCTTCGTAATCTGCAGTATAAACCATATAGCTTGGTACGATGACTACGTACTCTTCACTCATCTCCTCAATGGCATCCAGGTTTTCCACATAAGCTGCCAGATCCGTACTGTAAATACTATTTTCGTCTCCGTTTTCACAGAACAGAAGATTTAAATTGCCACGTTTGGAATTGATATTGTAGTGGCGTCCTGTTCCCAGATGTTCTACCAGGGAACGTGGCTTTCTGCGGATGTACACCTGAATGGAATCAATTCCACTGTTACTCATATTGGAAATCGGGAAGTCGATCACACGATATCTTCCGAGAAAAGAGATCGCTCCGGTCGGACGATAAGCCTGCATCGGATTCCCCTGTATATTATTGCCTGCGAAATTTACGATTCCAAATGCTCTACTCATCTTATTCTTCCCCCTTTACACGTTTTGCAACCAGTTCGATATTTTCACTGTCTGCACTGCCGACAATCGCATTCTTTCCGATCTTTACGTGGTCCGCAACAAGGGCGCGTGTTACAACTGCACCTTCTTCTACTTCCACACCCGGCATCAGTACACTGTCAATAATTTTTGCTCCCGGTGCTACTTTTGCTCCTGTAAACAGGACAGAGTTCTTAACCAGACCATCCACGATACATCCCTGTGTGATAAATGCTCTCTCTATACTCGCCTGCGCACCGATATACTGTGGCAGTGCATCGGTATCCTGGGTATAGATCTTCCAGGAACTGTCGGCAAGATCCAGTGCATTGTTCTTATCCAGCAGATCCATATTGGCTTCCCATAAGGAATCGATGGTTCCCACATCTTTCCAGTATCCTTTGAACTTATACGCATACAGTGTTTTCTGGTCTTCCAGCATTCTTGGGATGATGTCTTTTCCGAAATCATGGTTGGAATCCGGATCTTTCATATCAGCAAGAAGCATCTTCCGAAGCAGTTTCCAGTTAAAGATATAGATTCCCATGGATGCCAGATTGCTCTTAGGCTCCGCAGGTTTCTCCTCGAATTCTACGATTTTTCCGCCTTCTTCTGTATTCATGATACCAAAACGGCTTGCTTCTTTCATCGGAACCTCGATAACGGCGATGGTTGCATCTGCATGATGTTCTTTGTGGTAATCAAGCATCTCATCGTAGTCCATCTTGTAAATATGGTCACCCGAAAGAACCAGCAGATATTCCGGTGCATAGGTATCAATAAAGTCAATGTTCTGAGAAATAGCATCCGCAGTTCCTCTGTATACGTCCAGGTTTGCATCTGCTTTTTCCCGTGGTGGCAGAATATATACGCCGCTGTCTTTGGTATCCAGACCCCATCTTCTTCCTGCGGCTGCATAACTGTTCAGCAGGACGGATTCGTACTGAGTCAGTACGCCGACTACATCGATTCCACTGTTTGCACAGTTACTCAGTGGAAAATCAATGATCCGATATTTTCCGCCGTATGATACTGCAGGTTTGGCAACTTTTTTTGTCAGGTCATGAAGTCTGCTTCCTCTTCCTCCAGCCAGGATCATGGCCAACATGTTATTTTGCTTCATATGTAAGCCCTCTCTTTCATATTTCTGTGTCTATTATACTATTTTTTATGCTATTATGCTACATATTTCCAGAAGAAAACTGAATTTATTGAATGATTTTACCAAATTCTAACATTTATATTTTTATTTTTTAGAACATTCTTCTGTTTCTTTCCATCTCTCTTATGTTTTCTCCGCAGGCACAGACATTGCCGGGGTTTCTGTTTTTTCACGGCAGACACGGGAGGCTTTCTCATAATTTTACAGAATCTTTAGAATTATCCCACTTTGTTTAGATGAAAAAGCACATGCTATATGCTATACTTGATATATCATTATGGGTACTTCTGCCCGTCTATATCAAAACAGAAAACAGGTGAAACTATGAAACTGAAAAATCGTATGGTTATCTCATTTTTTGTGATCATTCTGGTTCCTCTGATTCTGACCGGTGTTGCAGTTACCGGTTTTACCATGTATCAGGTCTGGTCACTGGAAAAGAAATATGGAATCGAAGGGGTTACTTATGAAAATCTCTCCAACAATACCATGCTGTTGAGCAAAATGACGCAGAAAACATTCTCCACTCTCGAGAAAACAGCCTCTTCGGATCCGGAAAAGCTGGAGGAAACTTCTTATCTGAATTCGCTGAATCAGGATCTGACCGGGAAAAATGCTTATCTGCTGATCCGGAAGGGTAACGATATGTTTTACTGTGGTTCCCCGACACAGGATGAACTGCTCTTTTCCGAACTTCCGGAATACGGCGATCCTTCTGCCGACAATGACCGTGGGGTCTATATCGGTGCCGATGTGCAGTCCCTTATCAAGCAGGTGGATTTTACCTTTACTGACGGTGTCAAAGGAAGTGCGTTTATTATTTTCCATTCCAATTCCATGGTTCCTCAGTTAAAGAAGATCCTGCTGGATACTGTGTTTGTGATCATCCTGATCCTGATTCTCACTGCCCTGGGGCTTTGTACCTGGACATATCGCGGCGTAATGACTCCACTGACTCAGCTGAAGGAAGCAACAAAAAATATCAAGGAAGGCAATCTGGACTTTACAATTGAAAAAACAGGTGTGGATGAGATCGGAGATCTATGTGATGATTTTGAGGAAATGCGCAAACGCCTGAAGGAGTCTGCTGAAGAAAAAGTGGCATTTGACAAGGAAAATAAGGAACTGATCAGCAATATTTCCCATGATCTGAAGACACCGATCACAGCTGTCAAGGGTTATGTGGAAGGCATCATGGACGGCGTGGCAGACACGCCGGAGAAGATGGACCGATATATCCGCACCATCTATAATAAGGCAAATGAAATGGACCGGCTGATCAACGAACTGACCTTTTATTCCAAGATTGATACAAACCGGATCCCGTATACGTTCAACAAGATTCATATCAGTGATTATTTTGAAGACTGTGTAGATGAACTGAGTGTAGAACTGGACTCAAGCGGTATATCGCTGACATATTTCAATTATCTGGAAGAAGATGCGGTGGTAATTGCAGATGCAGAGCAGTTAAAACGTGTCATCAACAATATCATCAGCAATTCTCTGAAATATATGAACAAACCGAAAGGTGTGATCAATATCCGTCTGCGGGATGTAGGAGATTTTATTCAGATTGAAATTGAAGATAACGGAAAAGGAATCGCACAGAAGGATCTGGCAAATATTTTCGAGCGTTTCTACCGCACGGATGCTTCGAGAAATTCTTCTAAGGGCGGAAGCGGTATCGGTCTTTCTATCGTTAAAAAGATCATGGAAGATCACGGCGGCCAGGTCTGGGCAACAAGTAAAGAAGGCACAGGTACTACCATGTATCTGGCTTTGAGAAAATATCAGGAGGTACCTGTACATGAGTAAAATATTAATTATCGAAGATGAAGAAGCAATCGCAGATCTGGAAAAGGATTATCTGGAGCTGAGCGGGTTTGAAGTAGAGATCGAGCATCGGGGTGATGTCGGACTAAAACGTTCTCTGACAGAAGATTTTAATCTGGTGATCTTGGATCTGATGCTGCCGGAGATGAACGGGTTTGATATCTGCCGGGAGATCCGGGCACAGAAGAACACGCCGATCATTATGGTTTCTGCCAAGAAAGATGACATTGACAAGATCCGGGGACTTGGACTCGGAGCAGATGATTACATGACAAAACCTTTCAGTCCCAGTGAACTGGTGGCAAGAGTAAAAGCGCATCTGGCGCGGTATGAGCGGCTGATCGGATCGGGTGTACAGGAAAATGATATTATTGAGATCCGCGGGATCAAGATTGATAAGACAGCACGAAGAGTCTGGGTGAATGGAGAGGAAAAGAATTTTACCACCAAGGAATTCGATCTTCTGACCTTCCTGGCACAGAATCCGAACAGAGTGTTTACAAAGGATGAGTTATTCCGGGAAATCTGGGATATGGAGTCTGTGGGAGATATTGCTACGGTTACGGTGCATATTAAGAAGATCCGGGAGAAGATCGAGTTTAATACGGCAAAACCGCAGTATATTGAAACGATCTGGGGGGTTGGATATCGGTTTAAAGTTTGATAAAAGCATGGTTTGCTATTTTTACGGTACTGGCAAAGATCCGTCGAAGAAAGGCGCCCTCATGGAAAGCAGGCAGGGTCTGCGCTCGGTTTGAGCCTGTAGTCTCAAACTCGTGCTCGACAAGCTGCCAGCTTTCCATGAGGGCGCCTTTCTTCGACTGCGATTGTGGTGTGGAGAAGGTTGCGGTCGTAATTGTATAGATTTTCCATTTGCCAACGCACAGCAATCGGCTGACCGTTTCTGATCCAGGCAACACTTTGTGGGCGCTTAGGGGAAGCTTTGAAATCCAGCCCTTACGGAGACTTAGGCTCGAGCGCTCTCGCGAGAGTCTTAGTCGCAGTTAGGGATTAGTTCAAAGTTCCCCTGCCCACGTTGCCAGGATTAGAAACGATCAGCCGATTGCGTCCGTTCTATGTTATCTCTCTCCTCCCCCCAAAAGAGTAATTTTATCCCCTTAAAAATGCCCAACATCTGATAAATCAGTCCCCGCCAACGCACAGCGGCCGGATGACCGTTTCCGGTCCAGGCAACACTGTGTGGGCGCGTAAGGGAAGCTTTGAAATCCGACGCTTACGTAGACTTTTGCTTGGGTCAGCTGACCCAAGAAAATTATAGTCGGAGTTTGCGGCTAGTTCAAAGTTCCCCTGCCCACGTTGCCGGGACCGGAAACGGTCATCCGGCCGCGTCCGTCCTACAACATATGATTTACTAAATAAAATTACTCTTCAATCGTAACCTTATCCAGATGCCAGATCTCATCCACATACTGCTGAATCGTTCTGTCAGAAGAGAATTTACCTGCACTGGCAGTATTCAGAAGAGCCATCTTCGCCCATCCTTCGCTGTCTCTGTAAGCAGCTTCCACCTTCTTCTGTGCTTCTGCATAAGACTTGAAGTCTGCCAGGATAAAGTAAGTATCTGCACGATCACTGCAGTTTGTGTTCAGCAGAGAATCGTAGATCTCATGGAACATGTTGAAATCTCCGTTGGAGTAAGTTCCATTGATCAGCTGCATCAGTACGTTACGGATATCCGGATCGTTGTTGAAGTACTGCATTGGATCGTATCCGCCGTTGTTTTCGTAGTTGATAACCTGATCAGCGGTCAGACCGAAGATGAATGCATTCTCTGCACCAACTTCTTCTACGATTTCCACGTTTGCACCATCCATGGTTCCCAGAGTCGGTGCACCGTTCAGCATGAACTTCATATTACCGGTACCGGATGCCTCTTTACTTGCAGTGGATATCTGTTCGGAAACATCTGCTGCTGCGAAGATCAGTTCCGCATTGGATACACGGTAGTTTTCGATAAATACAACTTTCAGTTTACCATTGATAGAAGCATCGTTATTGATCACATCTGCAACGGAATTAATCAGTTTAATGGTCAGTTTTGCACGGCGATATCCGGCAGCTGCCTTTGCACCGAAGATGAATGTTCTTGGATAGAAATCCATTTCCGGATGTGCCTTGATCTCGTTGTACAGATACATAACGTGCAGAATATTCATCAGCTGACGTTTGTACTCATGCAGTCTCTTAACCTGAACATCGAAGATAGAATGAGGATTGACTTCGATTCCGTTGTGCTCCTGGATATATTTTGCCAGACGTACTTTGTTCTGATATTTGATATTCATGAACTCCTGCAAAGCTTTCTTGTCATCCACGTAAACTTTCAGTTTTGCCAGTTCCGGCAGATCGGTGATCCAGCCGTCACCGATGTGATCTGTAATCCAGTCAGCCAGCAACGGGTTCGCATGCATCAGGAAACGTCTCTGTGTGATACCGTTTGTCTTGTTGTTGAATTTCTCCGGATACATCTCGTAGAAATCTTTCAGTTCCTGTTTCTTCAGGATCTCTGTATGCAGTCTTGCAACACCGTTTACAGAATAACCGCCGGCGATTGCCAGATGAGCCATCTTCACCTGTCCGTCGTAGATGATAGCCATCTTCCGGATCTTTTCCTGATTTCCCGGATATTTGTTCTGGATCTCCAGGATAAATCTACGGTTGATCTCTTCGATGATCTGATATACACGAGGAAGCAGTTTGGAGAACAGCTCGATCGGCCATTTTTCCAGAGCTTCTGCCATGATGGTATGGTTGGTGTATGCACAGGTATGCGTTGTGATATCCCATGCTTCTTCCCAGGTCATTCCTTCTTCATCCAGCAGGATACGCATCAGTTCGGCAACCGTCATGGTCGGATGGGTATCGTTCAGCTGGAAGGTTACTTTCTTCGGCAGATCATGCAGATCGTCGTGGTTCTTTTTGAATTTTGCGATTGCTTCCTGGATACTTGCAGAAATGAAGAAATACTGCTGTTTCAGACGAAGCTCTTTACCTGCATAATGGTTATCGTTCGGGTACAGAACCTCTACGATATTCTTAGCCAGGTTTTCCTGTTCAACGGCTTTATGATATTCTCCCTTGTCAAACAGATCCAGACGGAAATCAGTGATCGGTTCTGCATCCCAGATTCTCAGAGTGTTGACGATCTTGTTATTGTAACCAACGATCGGCATATCGTAAGGAATAGCCATTACAGACTGATAACCTTCCTGGATGAACTGATTTCTTCCGGTAGCTGCATCATATTCCACGCGTACATATCCGCCGAATTTTACTTCTTTTGCATATTCCGGACGACGCAGTTCGAATGGATAACCATCTTTCAGCCAGTTATCCGGTACTTCTATCTGATAGCCGTCTTCGATTTTCTGTTTGAACAGACCATAGTGATAACGGATACCACAGCCATATGCACAGTATCCCAGAGTTGCCAGAGAATCCAGGAAACATGCTGCCAGTCTTCCCAGACCACCGTTACCCAGTGCCGGATCCGGCTCCTGATCTTCGATCACGTTCAGATCAAATCCCAGCTCGTCCAGTGCTTCCTTTACTTCTTTATATGCAGTCAGATTGATCAGATTATTACCCAGGGCACGACCCATCAGAAACTCCATGGAAAGATAATATACGATCTTCGGATCATCTTTCTCATACTGTTTTTGAGTTGCCAGCCAGTTATCGATAATAACATCTTTTACAGCCAGAGAAACGGCCTGGAAGATCTGCTGCTGTGTTGCTTCATCGATTGTCTTACGGTAAAGCATCTTTACGTTTTCTTTGACCGCTTTTTTAAACTCTTCTTTTTTGAAATGACTGTCTAACATTGGAAACCTCCTCATTTGCAATGATATTTATAATGATACAGAAAGCAAACAGATCCTGTATCATGAAAAAAGGGGCTGATACATTTGTACCCGCCCCCTGATCCACATACTTTGTTACAATTTGCTAATTGTAAAGGTACTGAATTTTCAATACAACTAATTCATTTTCTCAACTCCCAGTGTTACTTCCTGGGAATTGATATTCCAGGATTTTACATAACCCTGAGCAGTATCGGTAAGCAGCTTCTCTGCCAATACCTCTGCCTGAATCTCTTCCGCATGTGCCTTCATAATGTCTTCAATTACTTTGTTGTCTTTCACATACACCTGGATCTTATCCATTACTTCAAAGCCAGCTTCTTTTCGCATGGTCTGGATCTTGCTGATGATCTCTCTTACGAAACCTTCTTCGATCAGTTCCGGAGTCAGATTGGTATCCAGAACAACTGCGATATCGTTGTCAGACTCGGTTACATAACCTTCCATCTGTGCAGTTTCGATCAGCAAATCCCCTTCTGATAATACAACTTCATTACCGTCGATGTCAAGTTTTAACTCGCCGTTTGCACGAAGCTCAGCCATGGCTTTGTTTCCGTCAAGTTCGCTTAATGCTTTACGGATACCGTTTAACAGTTTTCCGTATTTCGGTCCTACGGTCTTCAGCTGCGGTTTGAAGCTGTAAGAAATAAAGTTTTCGATGTTATCGGTGAATTTTACTTCTTTTACATTCAGCTCGTCTGCGATGATCGCGGTAAAGTATTCGGACAATCCGTACGGAGCTTTTACATACATGGCTGCGATCGGCTGACGGTTCTTGATGTTTGCAGTATTTCTGCAGGCACGGCCCATAACAACCACATTCAGCAGGTGGTCCATATTTGCTTCCAGATCTTTGTCGATCCATTCTTTGTTGGCAACCGGGAAGTCACACAGATGAATGCTTTCCGGAGCATCTTTATCGATGCTTCTTACCAGGTTCTGGTAGATATCTTCGGTCATGAACGGAATCATCGGAGCAGCAACTTTGGAGATGGTTACCAGAGAAGTGTACAGTGTCATATAGGCATTGATCTTATCCTGTTCCATTCCTTTCGCCCAGAAACGTTCACGGCTTCGTCTTACATACCAGTTACTCATATCATCTACGAATTCCTGCAGTGCTCTTGCAGCTTCCGGGATCCGGTAGTTGTTCAGGTTGTCGTCTACGGTCTGGATCACGGTATTCAGTTTGGACAGCAGCCATTTGTCCATAACGGACAACTTATCATAATCCAGGGTGTATTTTGTTGCATCGAACTCATCGATATTTGCATAGAGTACAAAGAACGCATAGGTATTCCACAGAGTACTCATGAATTTTCTCTGACCTTCCTGTACCGCTTTTCCATGGAAACGGTTCGGCAGCCACGGTGCACTGTTGATATAGAAGTACCAGCGGATCGCATCTGCCCCGTATGTCTGCAGTGCATCGAACGGATCTACCGCATTTCCTTTGGACTTACTCATCTTCTGACCATTTTCATCCTGTACATGACCCAGTACGATAACGTTCTGGTACGGAGCCTTGTTGAATAACAGGGTGGATTCCGCCAGCAGAGAGTAGAACCATCCACGGGTCTGGTCTACTGCTTCTGAGATAAACTGTGCCGGGAACTGCTGTTCAAAAAGTTCTTTATTTTCAAATGGATAATGATGCTGTGCAAATGGCATTGCTCCTGAGTCGAACCAGCAGTCGATAACTTCCGGTACTCTGTGCATCGGTTTTCCACATTCCGGGCATTTGATGGTGATGTCATCGATGTACGGACGATGGAGTTCTACGGTTTTTGCACGCTCGTCACCGCTCATCTCATACAGTTCTTCTCTGCTTCCCACAGAATGCTGGCATCCGCACTCACATTCCCAGATATTCAGAGGAGTTCCCCAGTAACGGTTTCTGGAAATACCCCAGTCCTGCACATTCTCCAGCCAGTCGCCGAAACGACCTTTACCGATGCTTTCCGGGATCCAGTTGATGGTATTGTTGTTACGGATCAGATCATCTTTTACCGCTGTCATCTTGATAAACCAGGATTCTCTTGCATAATAGATCAGTGGTGTATCACAACGCCAGCAGTGTGGATATTCATGCTCGAATTTCGGAGCTTCGAAGAGTTTTCCTTCTTTGTCCAGATCCACCAGAACTTTCGGATCAGCATCTTTTACAAAGATATCTGCATACGGAGTTTCTTTGGTCAGATGACCTTTTCCATCTACAAACTGTACGAACGGCAGATTATAGTTGCGTCCGATACGGCTGTCATCTTCACCGAAAGCCGGTGCGATATGAACGATACCGGTACCATCGCTCATGGTTACGTAAGTATCACAGGTAACAAAATGTGCTTTCTTTTTCTGTTTTGCTGCTGCTTCGCCTGCGCATGCATACAGCGGTTCGTATTCTTTGTATTCCAGATCTTTTCCTGTATATTTCTCAAGAACTTCGTAAGCCGGTTTCTCTTCGTCTCCCAGTTTGCCAAGCACTTTGTCCAACAAGGCTTCTGCCATGTAATAGGTGTATCCGTCAGCTGCCTTTACTTTACAGTAAGTCTCATCCGGGTTCACACACAGTGCCACGTTGGAAGGCAGTGTCCACGGAGTTGTGGTCCATGCCAGGAAAGAAGCATCTTCGCCGATCACTTTAAAGCGAACGATCGCGGAGCGTTCTTTTACGGTTTTGTATCCCTGAGATACTTCCTGTGCAGAAAGCGGTGTTCCACAACGCGGACAGTAAGGTACGATCTTGAATCCTTTATATAACAGACCTTTGTCCCAGATCTGTTTCAGTGCCCACCACTCAGACTCGATAAAATTATCATCATAAGTTACATATGGATGCTCCATATCAGCCCAGAAACCTACCGTAGAAGAAAAATCTTCCCACATGCCTTTGTATTTCCAGACACTTTCTTTACACTGCTGGATAAATGGTTCCATACCATATTCTTCGATCTGTTCTTTTCCGTCCAGCCCCAGTTTCTTTTCTACTTCCAGCTCTACCGGAAGACCATGGGTATCCCAGCCTGCTTTTCTCGGTACCATGTATCCTTTCATGGTACGGTAACGTGGGATCATATCCTTGATGACACGGGTCAGTACGTGACCGATATGCGGTTTTCCGTTTGCTGTCGGCGGTCCGTCATAAAATGTGTAGGTTTCTCCCTGTTTTCTCTGTTCCATACTTTTTTCAAAAATATGATTTTCCTTCCAGAACTGTTCTGTCTTTTTCTCTCTGTCCACAAAGTTCAGATTGGTTGACACTTTCTGATACATCTCAGAATCCTCCTTTATTATTTTCAAAAGCGGTTTGTTATACTTCTTCCTGTAAATTCAAAAAGCCTTCGTCCCTGTAACAGGACGAAGGCTACATTACCATCGTTATACCACCTCTTACAATGTACGGGCTCTTCACCGATACACCTTCCCTTTAACGGCGGAACAACCGGCATCTCCTACTGCCCGCAGGTTTCAGAGTGCAACTCAGGAGTGATGTTCATCTGACCGACCGGCACCGGGCTTCCACCTCCCCCGGCTCGCTGAGGCTTTCAGGCACAGACTACTGTCTCCGTCTTCGTTTTTACTAACCCTCATTATATATACCTGGCAAAGTGGTTGTCAAGGAATTTTACTGTTTTTCAAGGGTAAATTTCGCTTTATTTGTTGTTGTACTGTCCGTACCGATAAAAATTTCGAAAATACCTGCTTCACTCTCAAAAATATTATTTTCACTCAGGAAACAAAGCTGTGGTTCCGTAATGGTAAATTCCACTCTTGCCTCTTCTTCCGGCTGCAGGGTAACTTTCCGGAAATCTTTCAGTTCTTTAACCGGTCGTACCACGCTTGCGGCAACGTCATGGAGATACAGCTGGATGGTTTCGGTTCCGGCACAGGTGCCTGTATTTTTTACGGTTACCGCTGCCCGGATGCTTTCTCCGTCTTTCATGCTGTCTTTGTCCAGAGAAACTTCCGAAACAGTAAAGGTCGTATAGCTCAGCCCGTAGCCGAACGGATACAGCGGTGCGTTCGGGATGTCCAGATATTTGGAACGAAAACGATCCTTGTCTTTGCCTTCCACATGGGGACGGCCGGTGGCATATTCGTTATAATGAACCGGAACCTGTCCCACACAGTACGGGAAACTCATCGGCAGTTTTCCGGTCGGGTTGTATGCACCGTACAGAACATCTGCGATCGCTCCGGCTCCCTCTGTGCCGGGCATCCATACTTCCAGAATGGCTTTTGCTTTCGCCTTGATGTCGCGGATATCTAACGGACGTCCGGAGAACAGGACCACGACGATGTTGTCATTGACTTCTGCTACCCGATCCAGTAATTTCTGCTGAATCTCCGGAATCTGAATATTCGCATTACTGGTTGCCTCTCCTGACTGCAGACGGTCTTCACCGATACAGAGGACTACTTTTTTGGCTCCGGCTGCTGCCTTTACTGCCTCTTCCAACATCTGTGCCTCTTCCTGCGGTGTACAGGAAGATTCCTGTGTTCCCTCGGTGAATCCTTCCAGAACCACATCCGCGCCAAGCATCGGGGAACCCTGTGCAAAGACTACATTTTCTGCCAGATTTTCCTGTTTCAGCGCTTCCCTGATTGTTTTTACATCTTTCGCCTCTCCGATGATCGACCAGGATCCCATCAGATTTCTGGTGTTTACATAAGGTCCGATATATGCTGTTTTTTCCGTTTTCTTTAGCGGCAGTATCTGTTCTTCATTTTTCAGCAGAACAAAGGATTTTCTTGCTGCTTCTCTTGCCAGTCTGCGGTGTTCTTCACATAGGATCACCTGTTTTTCCTTTTCTTCATCCGCATCTTTATACGGATGTTCGAACAGTCCCAGTTTATTTTTCAGCTCCAGTATCCGCATACAGCACTCGTCTATCAGTTCTTCCGAAATCGTTCCTTCCTTCACCAGACGGCACAGGTTATCGCTGTAGATTCCTGCCATCATATCGATATCCACACCGGCTTTTACCGCACGGATTGCAGCCTCTTCTTTATCTGCACAGTATCCGTGATAAATCATCTCTTCGATCGCAGCCCAGTCAGAGATCAATACACCGTCAAATCCCAGTTCATCGCGGAGAATATTCCGCATCAGCTTTTTACTGCCCGTGGCCGGTACACCGTTCAGCGTATTAAAGGATGTCATCACAAGCGCAGCTTTCGCATCGATCCCGGCCTTGTAGGACGGCAGATAGAACTCACGGAAGGTATGCTCGGATAACTCTACCGTGTTATAATCTCTTCCGGCTGTCGGTGCACCGTATCCTGCAAAATGTTTCACGCAGGCACCGATCCGGTATTCCTCACGCAGATCCTCTCCCTGGAAACCGCGTACCATACTCTCACAGAACAGTCCATTCAAATACGGATCCTCCCCGGTGGACTCCATCACGCGTCCCCATCTGGCATCACGTACCAGGTCTGTCATCGGGGCAAAGGTTACATGCAGGCCGCTGACAGCAGCCTCTTTTGCTGCGACAGCAGCACATTTTTCTGAAATTTCCGGTTCAAAGGTTGCTCCCTGAGCCAGCGGGATTGGAAATACCGTCTTGTATCCGTTGATGATATCCAGCATAAATAACAGCGGAATATGATGTGGATGTTTTTCCATGTAGGCTTTCTGGATCTTTTTTACATTCTCCGCACCCATCGATCCGATAACAGATCCGGACAGTGCGATATTTTCCTCTGTAAATCCCATCTCTGCCATCGGTCCTGTGATCACCGTATCGTCTGCAAAGAATCCGCCGACCACCTGGCTCATCTGATTGACTTTTTCTTCCAGGGACATATCATTTAATAAAACGATTAACTGCTCTTTTGTCATCGTTCTTCTCCTTATTGCGTCTTTGTAGTATTGGTTTTATTCTCTATAAGTTTACATAATGTTATTCTTAAATATCTTACTGTTTCTGATACAACCATATATTTTATATCCACTATATAACACTCTGCCACTGTTTTGCAAGTCCCGTTCAGATACATTTTCTGTTACTGTGTACTGTACCCATTTCTTACAACCCGACGGATTCCAGGTTTTTTGTCGTATTTTGTCCATGGCTGTGGTATAATAGTTGAAATCAGGGTCTGCAGACCCTGTATTTTATAATGCAAAAATGGAAATCAAAGGAGTTT
>NZ_JALFPR010000092.1:0-45420 GCF_022785585.1 Oliverpabstia sp.
GGAAAATCAACATTGTTAAATATCATCGGTGGCATCGACAGGGCGGATGATGGAGAAATCGTGATCCACGGCGAGCGGATGGCAGATATGAAGGAAAAACGACTGACTATTTACCGGAGAAAGCATCTTGGCTATATTTTCCAGATGTATAATCTGATCCCGAATCTGACCGTACGGGAAAACATCGAAGTGGGTGCCTATCTGAGCGACAAACCGCTGGATGTGAACGAACTGTTACATACCCTCGGACTCTATTCTGGCAGGTTACGGCACCACGCTCGGTACGGTATCCAAGACTGCTGCGGAATCGCTGCAGGAATTACAGACCGGACTTACCGCATTGCAGACCGGAACAGTACAGTTACAGGAAAGCAGCAGTCAGTTAGAAGCCGGTATGGCAGCGTTTGGAGAAGGAATCCGGCAGCTGTATCAGGGATCCGCAGCACTGCATCAGGGAAGCGGACAACTTTCTTCCACAGGAACTGCCCTGATCGGTGGTTTGGATACGATGATCTCAGGCATGGATAGCCTGCATCAGGGACTGGTCAAATTTGACGAGGACGGAATTCAGGAGCTCAGCGACCTGACGGGTACAGACCTGACAAGCCTGGCAAACCGGATCCGTGCACTGAAGAAAGCAGATGGCAGATACGACAATTATGGTGGTATCTGCGAGGGAGCAAGCGGAAATGTCTGTTTTATTATCGAGACGGATGAGATAAAAGCAGAATAAAAAAACATAAAACATGGCAAAGAACCGGGAATTCCCAGGGGAATATCAAAGCGGCAGCAGCTGGCACGAAACAAATATTCCCCTGGATTCCCGGCTTTTTTCTGCTGTTCCTCAAAAAAAGGACAAAAATTTTATAATTCCTAGAAAAATACTAAGAAATTAGTTGACAACTAGCAAAAGTTAGTATACACTAATTTCATAAGTTAGACAAATCTAACCCATAAAAAACAAGCTAATATTTATTGAGAAGAGATCCGGGAAAACCGGATGGAACGTGAATAAAAAGTATTCGTAACTGTTCAGTACCTTCACAGTGGCTACGGAATAGTTACAAGTATTCAAAGAAGACAGGAGGAATCATATGAGCGTTGTAATCGTAGGCGGACACGACCGCATGGTAGCACAGTATAAAAAAATCTGTAAATCCTATAAATGTAAGGTGAAAGTATTTACCCACATGGGAGCAGATTTCAACAAACAAATCGGATGTCCGGATATTCTGGTATTATTTACCAATACCGTATCTCACAAGATGGTGCGCTGCGCACTGGATGAGATCGACGGAAAACATACCGATGTGGTTCGCTGCCACACCAGCAGCGGAAACGCACTGACCGGGATTCTGGAAAACTGTTTTGCAAACTAAGAGGGATGTAACGGAGGAGAGACATGCTGGAAAGATATCTGATCGATCATTGTTCGCCCACACTGGCATCGTTGAAGACGGCTAATATGTTCATCTGTCCGTATGAGTCCGGTGAGAGTCTGGAGGAAGATGTGCGCAAGTGGAATCTGCAGATGAAGGATAAGGGACTTTATCTTACGATTCTTCGAAAAAACGATAAAAAAGCACTGGTTTATCTGTGCAGGCCACAGAGACTGGAGCAGGATCTTCATAAACCGGAAGTACAAAAGTTTCTGCGGGCGTGCGGATATCGGGGAGAACACTGGGAAGAGGCACTGACGGAATTGAAAGACAGATTACATATGTGTGAAAAATTCCCTCATGAGATTGGCTTGTTTCTCGATTATCCGTTGGTTGATGTGATAGGATTTATCCGTAATACCGGGAAAAACTGTAAGTGTTCCGGCTGCTGGAAAGCCTATGGTAATGCAAAAGAAGCAGAGAAAACATTCTGCAGATACAAAAAATGCAGAGAGATCTATTCCCGGCTGTGGGAAAATGGCAGGAGCGTTTTGCAGCTGACCGTAGCTGCTTAACCATAAAAACGGGGCATCCCGTAAATATCAGGAGGAATATAAAGATGAGTAAAGTAGCAGTTGTTTATTGGAGCAGTACAGGTAATACAGAAGCAATGGCAGATGCAGTAGTGGAGGGCGCAAAAGAAAAAGGCGCAGACGTAACACTGTATGAATGTGCCGATTTCCGCCCGGAACTGGTCGGAGAATACGATGCCATCGCGTTCGGATGCCCGGCTATGGGAGATGAAGTACTGGAAGAAGATGAATTTGAACCAATGTTTGACGGCTGCAAAGCTGAACTGAAAGACAAAAAAATCGCACTGTTCGGATCTTATGGATGGGGAGACGGTGAATGGATGAGAAACTGGGAGAAAAGCTGTAAAGAAGCAGGAGCGGTTCTGGCAACAGAGAGTGTCATCTGCAACGATATGCCGGATGATGCCGGCGTAGCAAATTGCAAGGAACTGGGCGCAGCACTGGCATAACGGCTTTGACAAATAAAACCGAGGACCTTATGGATTCTGCAAAAAGAACCCGTAAGGTCTTTTTTTATGGAAAATCTTAGGGTATAATCAAAACATCGACAGAAAAAGGAGCAGCAGGATATGACATTATCACAGTTACGCTATGCAATTACCGTGGCGGATTCCCGTTCGATGAATCAGGCGGCGCAGAAATTATTTATCTCCCAGCCAAGCCTTTCGGCGGCTATCCGGGAACTGGAAGACGAGGTGGGAATCGAGATTTTCCGGAGAACCAACCGCGGGATCCAGGTGACACCGGACGGAGAAGAATTTGTCGGATATGCCAGACAGGTCGTGGAACAGTATGCCCTGATCGAGGCACGGTATGTGGATAAAGAAAAAGTAAAGAAAAAGTTCGGCGTTTCCATGCAGCATTATTCGTTTGCGGTGAAGGCATTCGTGGAGATGGTCAGACGCTTCGGGATGGAACGGTATGAATTTTCCATCTATGAGACACAGACGTATGATGTGATTGAAAATGTGAAAAACTTCCGGAGTGAGCTGGGAATTTTATATCTGAATGATTTTAACCGGAAAGTACTGGGGAAGATCTTTGAGGAAAACAATCTGGAATTTCATGAGCTTTTTGACTGTCAGGAATACGTTTACCTGTGGAGCGGTCATCCGTTGGCAAAAAAGAAGGAGATTACTCTGGAGGATCTGGAAGATTATCCATTTCTTTCGTTTGACCAGGGGAGCAACAATTCGTTTTATTTTGCGGAGGAAGTGTTCAGTACGTATGAATACAAACAGTCGATCAAGGCGAATGACCGTGCGACGATGCTGAATCTGATGAAAGGACTGAACGGATATACACTTTGCAGCGGCATTATTTGCGAAAATCTGAATGGTTCGGAGTATTGTGCGGTAAAACTCTCCACAGAAGAAACCATGACGATCGGATATCTGAAACGAAAGGGGATTCCGTTAAGTTCGATAGGAAAGGAATATCTGAAAGAGATCAGTAAATATAACAATTAAGATAATTCATGGTGCAAAAACAAATACTCATATATAACTAAATGGAATACATGAAAATCTTGTGAAAACGGATTTTTTCTGTTAAAATGACATCTGCGTTACATTCAGGATATAAGTTGCAATAAGCATTGATAGAGAAAACGGTGTCAATCCGTTGCGGTCCCGCCACTGTGACAGGGAGCCGAGAACATGAGCCACTGGAAGAGAAAAATTCCGGGAAGGAGTTTGAGGTGATGAACTGAAGTCAGGAGAACTGCTTATATCTTTGAGATGTTTCTCACGGCTGATGAGAACTCTTAAAATATGATTAAGTGATTTTTCGGCATGATTTAGGTGCAAACCTGTCTTATGACTGTGGAGAAACCGAAAAACTGCTGCGTCAGAAATTAAGGGGACAGTCTGCATAAAGATACAGACTGTTTTTTCTATGCTATAAAACAGGAAATGGAAGACAACTGGAAACAAAACACAGGAGGAAAATCAGTGAAAAAAGGAAAGATACTGGCACTGCTGCTGGCAGGCGTAATGGCAACAACGGTACTGGGAGGCTGTGGAAGCAAAGGAAGTGACAGCTCTTCTTCATCATCAAAAGCTTCATCCGATGAGAAGGTTCTGAACTTCGGATGTGCAATGTACACCGACGGAAGCGTCAACACTGCAGGTGACGAGAACGGTGGCTGGAACGCGATGCGTTACGGAATCACAGAGACATTGTTCAAGTTCAACGACAACATGGAACTGGAACCATGGCTGGCAGAAAGCTATACCGTGAATGATGAACATACCGAATGGGTCGTTACTCTGAAAAAAGGTCTGAAGTTCTCTGACGGATGTGATCTTACCGCAAGCAAGGTAAAAGAAGCATACGAACATCTGAAAGAAGTAGGACCGTCCGGATCTGCAAAACCGGAAAAATATCTGGAGTTCGAGGCAACCATCGATGCAGATGATGAGGCAGGTACTCTGACAATCAAGACCTCACAGCCGTATGCCAACCTGATGGGACAGCTCAGCCATCCGACCATGGGTATCGTAGACGTAGAGCATACGGAGAACTTTGACAATGGTACCATCGGAACCGGTCCGTACATGATCGATTCTTTCAACGGTGTGGGTGTCGGTTATACACTGGTCGCAAACCCGAACTTCCGTGAAGAAGTACCTTATGATAAAGTAAACCTGCTGTATATGGGTGACAACTCTGCGAAAGCAATGGCACTGGAAAGTGGACAGGTTGACCTGGTAGAGAATATCACCAACGTAGCAGATATCCAGAAATTCCAGGATTCTGCTGACTATACTGTAGATATCGCTACAGGTGTGCGCTGTGGTTTTTCCTGGATGAACTTTGATGGCGTTCTGGGTAACAAGACACTGCGCCAGGCGATTCTGATGGCGATCGATTATGATACTATCTGTAATTCCAAGACGATCGGAGGACTGTATACACCGGGATTTTCTGTACTTCCATCCAACCTGTCCTATGGATATGAGAAACTGAACAATCCATACACCTATGATCCGGAAGGTGCGAAGAAACTACTGGATGATGCGGGGATTGTAGATACAGACGGAGATGGTATCCGTGAGATTGATGGAGAAAATATCAATCTGCGTTATATTTCTTATGAAAACCGTCTGCTGAATGAATTTTCTGATGCACATACCCAGTATCTGACAGAGATCGGAATCGGTGTTACTTCCGAGTACGGAAGTTCTGATGATCAGTGGAGTAAGCTGGCAGCACTGGATTATGATCTTAACAACAACAACTGGATTACCGTAGGAACCGGAGATCCGTTCGCTTACATGGCAAACTGGGCAACAGAAAGCACTTACTGTGCATATTCTAATCCGGAATACGATGCGTTATATCAGAAACTGAAAAGTGAGATGGATGAGGACAAACGTGCAGATCTGATTTTCCAGATGCAGCAGATTCTGATCGATGATGCGGCAGTTCTGATTGACGGATACTATAACTCCAGTATGATCTATTCCAAAAATGTAGGATATGCAAAGATTCATACCGCAGATTATTACTGGTTAAGTACGGAGATTGTTCCGGCAGAATAAAAAACTCTGGAAACGCCTGGTTGTTTTTACAACCGGGCGTTATGCCGTTGCATGCAAGGTAACATGTATTTTTTGGAAAAAGAAAGGTGTGAACGATTTGAATAAGAAACAAATACTCATGCGTCTGCTGCAGATCATCGTGGTACTGTTCGGTATCAGTTTTATTACATTCGGTCTGACCTATATGTCACCGGGAGATCCGGTACGAAACATGTATTCCGCCAACGGTGTAATGCCGACCGAGGAGATGGTAGAGCAGACAAGAGAAGAGATGGGATTAAATGATCCGTTTTTTGTACAGTATGGAAGATGGCTTGGCAACTGTCTGCAGGGAGATTTCGGGAAATCCTATTCCCTGAACAAACCGGTAACAGAACTTCTGGCAGAGAGACTGTGGCCGACCTTAAAACTGACACTGATGGCGATGTTGCTGATGCTGGTACTTTCTATTCCCCTCGGTATGGCATCTGCTTTGAAAAAAGATACCTGGATCGATTATCTGGTACGGGGGATCACGTTTATCGGTTGTGCGATGCCGAACTTCTGGGTGGGACTTCTTTTAATGATGGCGTTTTGTGTCTATTTCCAGATTTTTCCGGTAATCAGTTCTGCGGGAGACTTTAAGAGTCTGTTCCTTCCGGCACTGACACTGGCGATCGCGATGACCTCCAAATACACCCGTCAGGTGCGTACCGCAGTTCTTGATGAACTGAGCCAGGATTATGTGATCGGCGCCCAGGCGAGAGGAGTAAAATGGTCCAGAATCGTCTGGTTCAATGTATTCCCGAATTCTCTGCTTCCCCTGATTACCATGTTCGGTCTGTCCATCGGATCTCTGCTTGGTGGTACGGCAGTAGTAGAAGTTATTTTTTCCTATCCGGGCCTTGGAAACCTTGCAGTGTCTGCAATCACTTCCAGCGATTATAACCTGATCCAGGGTTATGTACTGTGGCTGGCGCTGATTTATATGGTGATCAATCTGATCGTGGATGCTTCTTATGTATATATTGACCCGAGAATGAGATTAAAGGAGTAATGAGTATGAAAAAGAAGAATTTTTTTGCACAGTATAAGCAGTTTACCTTTTTTCTTATTCTGGCTGTTGTGATTATTCTGATTGCAGTATTTGCCCCGGTTGTGAGCGGGGGTGTGGATCCGCTGAAAGGAAGCCTGGATGAAGCCCTTCTGGCTCCGAGCAAGGCACATATCTTCGGAACCGATAAGATGGGACGTGATATCTTTGCACGTGTGATTTACGGAGCGAGAGCGTCTCTGACAGCAACTTTTGGTGTAGTTGCACTGATTTTCTTTATCGGAACAACACTTGGCGTGATCGCCGGATATTTTGGCGGTATCGTGGACAGTATTATCATGCGAATCGCTGATATGATGCTGTCTTTCCCCGGTCTGGTTCTGGCACTTGCCGTAGCCGGTATCATGGGAGCAAGCATGAAAAATGCAATTGTAGCCGTTGTCGTAGTAAACTGGACAAAATACGCCCGTCTCGGACGAAGCCTGGTTCTGAAGATCCGTCACTGTGACTATGTGGAAGCAGCGATCGTAACCGGTTCTAAAACACCGTATATGATCTTACGTTATATGCTGCCGAACGCACTGCCGACACTGATCATCACGGCAGCTACCGATATCGGTGGTATGATGCTGGAACTGGCAGCTATGTCTTTCCTGGGATTCGGAGCAAAACCTCCGGCACCGGAATGGGGCTATATGTTAAACGAAGGAAGAGCATGTATTCAGTCTGCACCATGGATGATGATTTTCCCCGGGCTGGCAATTTTTGTTGTAGTTGTAGTCTTTAATATGCTGGGAGATTCTCTCCGGGATATTCTGGATCCGAAAGACGAGTCAGGAGGGCAGATATGGTAAATATGTTACAGTTGAAAAATGTGACCGTTTCCTATAAGAATGTACCTACCGTGCAGAATTTTAACCTGAATATGAAACAGGGACAGATCGTATCACTGGTAGGTGAATCGGGAAGCGGAAAGACTACCGTGATTCGTGCCGTTCTTGGACTTCTGGCAGGAGGTGGAGTGGTTTCCGGGGGAAGCATTACGTTTGAGGGAAAGGATCTGCTTTCCTATAACCGCGAAGAGTGGAGAAACCTGCGCGGCAGTGAGATCTCCGTGATCTTTCAGGACAGCGGTGCGATGATGAACCCGACAAGAAAGGTTGGAGATGTATTTGTTGAATATCTGCGCACCCACGAAAAAATCTCAAAAAAAGATGCCTGGGCAAAAGGCTGTGGGATGCTGGAAAAAATGAATCTTCCAAGCCCGGATAACGTGATGAAATCCTATCCGTTCCAGCTTTCCGGTGGTATGCGCCAGCGTGTGGGAATCGCGATGGGTATGTCCTATCAGCCGAAACTGCTGCTTGCGGACGAACCGACCTCCGCACTGGATGTGACAACACAGGCACAGATCGTGCGCCAGATGATGGAACTGCGCGATGATTACGGAACCAGTATCATCGTGGTGACGCATAACCTCGGAATCGCAGCGTATATGTCTGATTATATCGTGGTTATGAAAGACGGAAAAATGGAAGATCAGGGAACGAGAGAATATATTCTGCATGAGACCCGAAATGCATATACCAGAAGCCTTCTGGGTGCCGTTCCTTCCGTGGGAGGTGAGAGATATGTCTGAATCAAAAGAAGTAATCCTGGAAGCAAAACATGTGACCCAGCGTTTTCGTACTACAGACGGACGGACATTGCTTGCCAACAACGATGTCAATCTGAAGTTTTATAAAGGAGAGACACTGGGACTGGTAGGAGAGTCCGGCTGTGGAAAAAGTACTTTTATGAAATTTCTGGTATCTCTCGATATCCCTTCCGAGGGTGAGATCCTGTACCGTGGAAAAGATATCACAAGATTAAAGGGAGAAAAATTGCGTCAGAACCGCCAGAATATTCAGATGGTTTTTCAGGATCCGACCACATCCTTTAATCCGAAAATGAAGATCCGTGATATCATATGCGAACCGTTACTGAACTTCGGGAGAATCAAAAAATCCGAAAAAGAAGAAAACTGTCGCAGACTTCTGGAACTGGTAGAGCTGCCGGCAGAATTTTCGGATCGGTATCCACACAATATGAGCGGTGGCCAGAGACAGCGTGTGGCGATCGCCCGTGCCCTGGCTCTGGAACCGGAAGTGATCATCATGGATGAAGCAACCTCCGCACTGGATGTATCGGTGCAGAAGACGATTATCGAGCTGATCACGAAGTTACAGAGAGAAAAGAATATTACGATCGGATTTATCTGCCATGATATTGCACTGATCGAGCAGTGTGCCCATCAGATCGCAGTCATGTATCTGGGAAATGTGGTGGAAGTACTTCCGGGCGGACAGCTTTCCAAAGATGCTATGCATCCGTATACGAGAGCACTGATGGGGTCTGTCTTCGATATCAACATGGATTTTTCCAAACCGATCGAGAACCTGGAAGGAGAAGCACCAAGCCCGCTGGAGCTGCCGGAAGGCTGTCCGTTCCAGGGACGATGTACCAAATGTATGGCGATTTGCAAAAAAGAAGTTCCGCAAATGGTCAGCCTTACACCGGATCATCAGGTCGCCTGTCATCTGTATACCGAAAGCGTACAGAAATAGAAACATGAGGGTAACTGTGAGGGCACTGAACAGTTATGAGGAGAATGATAAAGTGAAGGTGAAAGAAAAAAAGAGCAGCAGTCTGATAGAAGGAAACATTGGGAAAGCAATTTTATTATTTGTACTGCCTCTGATCGCGGGAAGCCTGATCCAGCAGTTGTATGTGACAGTAGATGCGATCATTGTAGGACGGTTTGCAGGAAAAGTGGGACTGGCAGCGATCGATTCGATCAATACGCTGTTTAAGTTCCCGATCAACTTTATGAATGGTCTGGCGGCAGGAGCAACGATTATTATTTCCAGGTATTTCGGAGCGAAAGCTACCGAGCATCTGCATCGTTCGATCCGTACGGCGATCACGATTGCATTTGTCCTGGGAATCATCAGTTCTTTTGGAGGCGTACTGCTTGCTCCGCAACTGCTGAAACTGATGCGTGTTCCGGCGGATATCTACAGGGATACGCTGACATACTGCACGATTTATTTCGGTGGTCTGTGGTCTCTGATCCTTTATAATATGGCAGCGGGGATCCTGCGTGCCTTTGGGGATTCGAAACGTCCGCTGTGTGTATTGCTTGTGAGTAGCTGCATGAATATTTTAGGTGATCTTCTTTTGGTAGGTGTTCTGCACCTGGGAGTAGGCGGTGCGGCTGCTGCCACGGTTGCGGCACAGATCGTCAGTGTGATCCTGGCTTTTCTGTTTCTGGCGAGAGAAGAACATCTTCGCGGAAAAGTGCATGTCTGGCATCTGCATTTTGGCAGAGAGCATATGGTGATGATGATCCGTACCGGATTTCCGCTTGCTTTACAGTCCATGCTGTTTCCGGTCGCCAATTCCATTGTGCAGGCGAGTGTAAACACGATGGGAACCGACAGCATCGCAGCCTGGAGCATCTGCGATAAGCTGAGTATGCTGATCTGGCTGCTTGCCGACTCCATGGGACCGGCGATGACGACTTATGTTGCACAGAATCTTGGTGCAGAACAGACAGAAAGAGTCAAAAAAGGAGCGGTTATCGGAACCGGTATCTCGGTCTGTGCGGTGGGAGCCGTCAGTCTGTTCCTGTTTTTTGGCTCCGGATGGGTCGGCCCGTGGTTTATTGATAAAAAAGATGCTGAACTTTTGATTCCACTTGTGGTAAAATATATGCAGATGATGGCGCCGTTTTATCTGTTTTATGCGATTGCGGAAGCATTATCCGGTGCAAGCTGCGGTTTAGGGGAGACCGTTGCACCGATGATTACGACGCTTCTCAGCATCTGTCTGCTCCGGGTATGCAGTATCTGGGTGATTCTTCCGAAGTTTGAGACGATGGAATGCATCATCTGGATCTATATTGCTTCCTGGATCGTGGCAGGTCTGTCTTTTATCGGATTATTCTGGTATAAGAGCAGAAGAAAATTACAGAAAAACAGGTAATGCATCCGGAAAAACAGTCGGAACAGGAAATATAAGACTCCGGGCATACCTGTTGGAAAAGATGGGAGTATCGTATGGAATTAAGAGAATTACAGTTCTTTGTTGTAAGTGTGGATGCAGGGAGTCTGAGTCAGGCTGCGCAGATTTTGTATACGACGCAGCCACATGTAAGTAAAACGATCAAAAAGCTGGAGCGGACACTTGGATACCAGCTTCTCGAACGAAGCAAAAAAGGTGTGGAACTTACCAAAGAGGGAGAAAAAGTATACGATCAGGCAAGAAAAATGTTGAGTTCCATGGAAGAAATCCAGAGAATTCAGATGGAGACGCAGGAGAGTACGATCCGTATCGCATCTATGCCAAGCAGTCTTCTGAGTGAAGAATTTGCCACATTTCTTGCAGAACATCCGAAACTGCATGCGGTGTGTTATGAGGAGACACTGGAGAAGATCATTCACCATATCTGTCATCGACAGGTGGAGGTTGGTTTTGTGTTTATCTCCAAGATGCAGCGGCAGGCTTTTGAACGGATGATACAGAAAAGAAAAATGACGTTCACACCGTTAAAAGAAAAAGATATGGCACTGTATGTGGGACCGAACCACCCATATTATGAAAAGGAGTATGTGACAAAAGAAGAACTGCGAAATCTTCGCTATGTACAGCATGAAGAAGACCAGATTTCCCTGTTGCATACTTCCGGACATCTGCAGGAAGATCTGATTGACAGCAGAGATTTTCAACAGATTGTCACGGTAAACAGCAGCTCACTGATGCAGGAACTTTTAAGAAAGACGGATCTTGCCAATCTCAGCTGCAATCTGCAGAAGGAAAAAGAAAGGGACAGCCTGATCCGTATGATCCCGATCCGAAAAAGCCATACAAAAGTCTGCTTCGGATATCTGCATCGGGCAGACTGCGTATTGCGTGTTCACACGGAGGAGTATTTGAAGCAGTTAGAAGAAAAGCTGAAATAATAGACAAAAAAACAAGAAAAAATTTGTCGTTTTTATACAAGGTCATAATTGAAAATCTTTCATGAGATGATATGATATAACATGAAAGTAAAAAGCAGTAACGATACGATGAAAGATAGCAGAAGGAAGTAGTCGGAACGTTACAGGGGAGAGATATGACAAAACGATGACAACGAAGAAAAAAGTTCTGACAGGAATTGCCGGTGTGCTTCTGGTGGCTGCGACAGCCGGCTATGGTGCGGCAGCATATTATTACAGCAGTCATTTTTATTCACATACAGAGATCAACGGTACTGATTACGGGGAGATGACCGTTGCGCAGGTGAAGAAAAAAATTGCGGATCAGATACCGTCTTATCAGATTACAATAGAAGAAAGAAACGGGCAGGAAGAAACACTGACCGGAGAACAGCTAAAGCTGACCTACCAGGATGATGGAGAAATTGATAAACTGATGGAAGATCAGCGGCCCTGGGCGTGGGTGATTCATGCGTTTACCGGTGTTCATGTACAGTTAGAGAACATGGTGGCGGTCAATGAAGAAGCATTGAAACAGGCAGTGGAAGGACTGACTTGTATGCAGCCGGGGAATATGCAGGCTCCGAAGGATGCCTATGTGGGCATAACAGATGACGGCTATGCGGTGATTCCGGAGGAAGAAGGAACTACCCTGGACGAAGGAAAAGTAACAGCAGGACTTCATCAGGCTCTGACGAACGGGGAGATAACCTTTGATCTGGATGCCGGTGACTGTTATGTGAAACCGGAGATCAGGCAGGATGATGCAGAACTAAAGGCAAAAGCAGATGCAATTAATCAGAAATTATCTGCAAACCTTACCATGGACTTTGGAACAGACCGAAAAGAGGTACTGGATAAGAATACCTTAAAAGACTGGGTAGCAGAAGCAGAAGATGGAAGTTTTTCCATAGATGAAGAAAAAGTGAAAGAATATGTGGCCGGTCTTGCAAAAAAATATGATACAGTCAACAGCAAAAGAACATTTACTACAACAGCCGGTAATACCGTAACGCTGACACCGGGAGACTACGGATGGGAGATTGATCAGTCCGGTACAGAGTCAAATCTGATGCAGGCAATCAATGACGGAACACAGGGTGATTTTGAAATTGTGTATACATCCACTGCGTTGAGCAGAAATGAGAATGATATCGGAAACTCTTACGTAGAACTGAGTTTGTCCGATCAGCATTTTTGGGTCTATGTGGACGGAAAACAGGTTATGGACTCAGAAGTGGTGACCGGATGCCGGAATAAAGGAACGGAAACTCCCCAAGGTGTGTATAAAGTCAAGGGGAAAACCACAGATTATACCATGCGCGGTGAGAAAAATGCCAGTGGTAACTGGTCGTATCAGGTACACTGTAATTACTGGATACCTTTTGCAGCTGAAGATACCATTGGATTCCATGATCTGACAACCAGAAGTGACTGGAGCAGTACTGCGTATCTGGATAATGGATCTCATGGGTGTGTGAATACACCGTTGGATAAAGTAAAAGAATTATATGATATTGTGTCATATAAGTTTCCTGTTGTAATATATTAAGAAAAAAGCTATTCTGACAGCAACAGTCTGTTCAGGACTGCTTTTTTTGCGTTGCCAAGCATACGACAAAAAGGTCCGGTGGACCTTTTTTAGTTAAGTCGATTTTGACCGAAAATAAAGTCGGAATTGACACTGTCACTTTTAGCTGGAAATAGTATACTGAGATTGTTTCTGTTATGGGGATAACAGCAAAATAAAGACAGGATTCAGACGGGAAAGGATTGAACAGGAGATGAATTCAAAAAAATTAACTGCGCAGTGTGCTGTATTACAGGGGAGTTATTGGGTGGCGGTCTGTGCGATCAATGGGTTTGCAACGGTATTTTTATTACATATCGGGCTGAAAAGTTCTCAGGTAGGAGTCGTGCTGGCTCTTGGAAATATTCTGGGAGTTATATTACAGCCATTTGTTGCGGCGGCGGCGGACCGTGCAAAACGGGTAACTTTACAACAGATGACTGCAGGGATGGCAATTGCCATAATCCTGCTGCTGATTCTGATGCAGTGTATGTCAAAAATGGTACCGGGAATCGTGCTGTCATTTTTGATTGTTAATATGTTATTACAGGTGGTACAGCCACTGATCAATTCTATCAGTTTGTATTATGTGAATCATGGTATCTATGTGGATTTTGGAATCGGAAGAGGAGTGGGCTCTGCATCCTATGCGGTGGCAGCTTCATTTTTGGGAATTCTGATCGGCAGGTATTACGGTCTGGCAATTATGGCTGTTGGATGTCTGTCTTTTGCGGTGATGTTCGTTACCTTGATTTCCATGCCGGTTGTGAAGGATACGAATGAAAGTAAAAAAGAAGAACAGAAAAATACTGCAAACAGACAGAGAAGTGGCGGGATTCTGGAATTTGCATGTCGCTATCGGAATTATATGCTGGTATTGCTGGGAATGATATTAATCTATGTAGAAAGTACATATGTGAACAATTATCTGATCAATATTGTGGTAAGCCTCGGGGGAGATATAAAACGGATGGGAACACTGCTGACAGTATCTGCAATGAGCGAACTTCCTACGATGTTGTTGTTTTCCAGGCTGGTTGGCAAATGGGACAGTAGAAAACTGATTCGGTTTGCGGCGGTAATGTTTTCTGTGAAAGCACTGGGGTATCTGGTGTGTGGCAGTATATCGTTCCTGTATGTAGTGCAGATGCTGCAGATGTTATCATTTGCATTATGTCTGCCTTCTGCGGTATACTATGTAAATGAAACGATGGCTGTGGAGGACAGAGTGAAGGGTCAGTCGCTGCTGATTGCGTCAAGTACCATGGGAGGGGTATTTGGCAGTCTGTCCGGTGGTGTGCTTGTGGATTTTGCCGGAATAAAGGCAATGCTTGCAACTGGTCTGGGACTGTCTATGATCGGCACGGCAATCGTGTGCATTTTTGTATCGCGAAAAGACAACTAGGAGGAAACGATGAATTTTATCAGTGCGTTTGAGGTGATCGGCCCCAATATGGTGGGACCGTCCAGCTCCCATACAGCGGGAGCAGTATCTATCGGAAAGATGGCAAGAAAGCTTTTCAAAGAAAAAGTGACAGAGGTGACATTCACTCTGTATGGTTCTTTTGCAAGAACGTATAAAGGACATGGTACAGACCGGGCATTGCTTGGCGGCGTGCTTGGATTTGCAACCGATGATCTGCGGATCAGGGATGCATTTTCCTGGGCAGAGAAGATGGGAGTGAAATATCAGTATATCGCTGATAAGGAGTTTGTTCCGGATCATCCGAATACTGTGGATATCCGGATGACAGGAGAAAACGGCACCAAGATGCAGGTGCAGGGACAGTCCATCGGTGGCGGCAAGATCAAGATCACCCAGATTAACGGTATTAATGTGGAATTTACCGGAGAATACAGTACGCTGGTGGTAAAACAGATCGACAAACCGGGTGTGGTAACACATATTACGCAGTGTCTGAGCAATCAGAATGTAAATATTGCTTTCATGCGGCTGTTCCGTGAGGGCAAGGGAAAAACGGCTTATTCTGTTGTGGAGTCAGATGAGCGGATCCCGGATGAGATTCTGGAAGAGATTCGACAGAACCCGTATGTGCAGGAAATATTGCTGATTCAGATATAGGAGAGACGGACAGATGACAGATTTTAAAAACGGACAGGAATTATTAGAAGTATGTAAGAAAAAGCAGTGTTCGATCTCCGAAGTGATGAAACAGCGGGAGATCGAAGGCACATCCTCCACAAAAAAAGAAGTGGAAGATAAGATGCGAAAAGCCCTCGCCATCATGAAAGAGGCAGTAAGAAAGCCATTGGAAGACCCGAAACCGTCCATGAGCGGACTGATCGGCGGGGAGGCAAAGCAGATTACCGGATACAGAGAGAGCGGGACAAATGTCTGCGGAACGTTTATGAACAAATTGATCGCTTACAGCATGGCGGTTCTGGAAGTCAACGCTTCGATGGGGGTCATCGTTGCGGCACCGACTGCCGGATCTTCCGGTGTGGTTCCGGGAGTGTTACTGGCACTGCAGGAGGAAAAAGGATTCAGCGATGAACAGATGACGGATGCATTGTTTCATACAGCGGCCATCGGCTATCTGCTGATGCGGAATGCCTCTGTGGCAGGTGCGGAGGCAGGCTGTCAGGCAGAGGTAGGTGCTGCATCGGCGATGGCTGCTGCCGCTGTGACAGAACTGATGGGTGGAACACCGGAGATGTGTCTGCAGGCAGCAGCTATGGCGATCTCAAATCTGCTTGGTCTGGTCTGCGACCCGGTGGCAGGACTGGTGGAAGTTCCCTGTCAGAGCAGAAATGCGATAGGTGCGGTTAATGCTGTGACCTGTGCGGAGATCACATTGAGTGGTGTGATGTATCCGATTCCGTTTGATGAGATGGTGGATGCGATGTACAAAGTAGGAAAGAGTATTCCGTTTGAACTGCGTGAAACAGCCATCGGTGGATGTGCGGGAACACCCACCGGATGTGGAATGCGTTGCAGAATCTGACGGAAAAACGACAGAAAAATAAAAAATGTATAAAAACTATACAAAAGAAAAATGAATTTTGTATAAATCGACAGTTGTGTGAAAAAAACAAAAGTGGTAAAACTAATATAAGCTCAGATAAAGAAAAACATTGATGAAGACAAGTTACACAGGAAGATTTCTTTCAGAGAGTTGCCGGCTGGTGTAAGACAACAGAAAACCTGATGTAATATCCCTTCGGAGTATCCGCTCTGAAAATAGAGTAAGAGCAGACGGCACTCACCGTTATCGGAGATCTGTTATCACCGGAAAACCGGCTGACAGTACAAAAGAGATTGTCACTATGACAATAAAGCAGAGTGGTACCGCGGAAAAGATTCGTCCCTGCAGCAAATAAAGCTGCAGGGCTTTTTATTTTGAAAGAGTGAAAAACTCAGGGTATCCCTTATGCGACGGGGAAGTCGTTCATGTTTTCTGAATGAGTCAGAAAAAGGAGGAAAAAAACATGAGTGGTATTATGATGATGGTAATTGCCATTGTGGTATTAGGCGGAGCCTATATCTTCTATGGCCGTTACCTTGAGAAAAAATGGGGCATTGATCCCAACGCCAAAACTCCGGCTTATGAAATGGAAGACGGCGTAGACTATGTGCCGGCTGATACCAATATCGTATTTGGTCATCAGTTCGCATCCATCGCAGGTGCGGGTCCGATCAACGGACCGATCCAGGCTGCAATCTTCGGATGGCTGCCGGTACTGTTATGGATCCTGATCGGTGGTGTATTCTTCGGAGCAGTACAGGATTTCTCTGCAATGTATGCTTCTGTAAAAAATAAAGGACGTTCCATCGGATCAATCATTGAAACTTATATCGGAAAAACAGGAAAGAAACTGTTCCTGCTGTTCTGCTGGCTGTTCTGTATCCTGGTTGTAGCTGCTTTCGCTGATGTTGTAGCAGGAACTTTCAACGGATTCCTGACAGCTGATGACGGAACCGTATCCAAGATCACTGCAAATGGTGCAGTAGCAACAACTTCCATGTTATTCATCATCGAAGCTGTATGCCTGGGCATGATTCTTCGTTACGGAAAACTGCATAAATGGGTCAACACAGCAATCGCTATCGTGATGCTGGTTGGAGCAGTAGCACTGGGTATGAATTTCCCGATGTATCTGCCGAGAACCACCTGGCATGTGATCATCTTCATCTATATCCTGATCGCATCCGTAGCTCCTGTATGGAGTCTGCTGCAGCCTCGTGACTACCTGAACAGTTACCTGCTGATCTTCATGATCATTGCAGCCATCGTAGGTGTATTCGTGGCAAATCCACAGTGTCATCTGGAAGCATTTACTTCCTTTAATGTAGATGGACAGACTCTGTTTCCAATCCTGTTTGTAACCATCGCCTGTGGTGCCGTATCCGGTTTCCATTCACTGGTATCTTCCGGAACCGCATCCAAACAGATTAAAAATGAAAAGAACATGCTGCCGGTATCCTTCGGTGCCATGCTGATGGAAAGTATGCTGGCTATCATCGCTCTGATCGCCGTTGCATCTTTCGCAAAAGGAGAAGCAGCAGCACAGGGTCTGACCACACAGCCACAGATCTTCGCAGGAGCAATTGCAAACTTCCTGGAAGTCATCGGTCTGCCACATACTCTGGTATTTACCCTGATCAATCTGGCAGTATCTGCATTCGCACTGACATCTCTGGATTCTGTAGCCCGTGTCGGACGTCTGTCCTTCCAGGAATTCTTCCAGGATAACGATGTGGATGAAAAAGATTACACACCATTCCGTAAACTGATGGTAAACAAATATTTTGCAACAATCTTGACACTGGTACTGGCTTACCTGCTGGCAAAAGTAGGATACGCTGAGATCTGGCCACTGTTCGGTTCTGCCAACCAGCTGCTGTCTGTACTTGCGCTGGTAGCATGTGCCGTGTTCCTTAAGAAAACAAAACGTCAGGGAATTATGCTGTGGGCTCCTGCAGTATTCATGATGGCTGTTACTTTCAGTGCACTGGGTCTTACCATCTACAAACTGACCGGCGCTCTGATGACCACAGGCCTGGATCTTGGAAATACCCTGCAGCTGATCTTCGCAGTTCTGCTTCTGATCCTTGGTGTGATCGTAGCAGTACAGGGCATTAAGAAACTGTTCGAAAAACCACAGGAAAAAGCGGCATAATCGGACAGAGATTTACCTGAATAAAATAAATAATAGTAAAAAGGCTTTCGCAATCGGTAATGCAATGCACCCGGCCTGCGGAAGCCTTTTTATTTACGCGAGCAACGAGCCAAAGTCCGTGCTTGCACAAGACCTTGGCGACTGCCGCGTTAACTTGAAAAACACGCTCTGCAAGTTTCTCATAGTTTTGCAGGAGATTGTTTTCCTGTTAAATAAAAAGCCATACGCGAGGAAAAGCGCTGCGATATATAAAACTGATATTGTAAGAACTGCTGCAGATGCATTAACAGGTAAAAGGACGGAAAAGTAAATTTTTCAAAAAACCATAAAAACATAGTTGACAAGTAGGTATAAGGGAATTATAATACACTCAACAAAACAAAACAAGTTCCGTAGCTGCAAGGGGATCGAACAGTTGCGAAATAAAAAAAGAAAAGAGAGGAAATGTATTATGGGAAATATTTATAAGGGAACCTTAGGACTGATCGGAAACACCCCACTGGTTGAAGTGGTAAACGTAGAAAAAGAACTGGGTCTGGAAGCTACTCTTCTGGTTAAACTGGAATATTTTAATCCGGCCGGAAGTGTCAAAGACCGTATCGCAAAAGCAATGATCGAAGATGCAGAAGAAAAAGGACTCTTAAAAGAAGGCTCCGTAATTATTGAACCTACATCCGGTAATACCGGAATCGGTCTGGCATCCATCGCAGCATCCAAGGGATACCGTATCATCCTGACCATGCCGGAAACCATGAGTGTGGAGAGAAGAAACATCCTGAAAGCATATGGTGCAGAACTGGTGCTGACAGAAGGAGCAAAAGGGATGAAAGGAGCTATCGCCAAAGCAGACGAACTGGCCAAAGAGATTCCGAACAGCTTTATCCCGGGGCAGTTTGTAAACCCTGCCAATCCGAAGGTACACCGTGAGACAACCGGTCCGGAAATCTGGAAGGATACTGACGGAAAAGTGGATATCTTTGTTGCCGGTGTGGGAACCGGCGGAACACTGACGGGAACCGGCGAATATCTGAAGTCCCAGAACCCGGACGTGAAAGTAATTGCCATGGAGCCTGCAACTTCTCCGGTGCTTTCCCAGGGTAAGAGCGGTGCTCATAAGATTCAGGGAATCGGTGCAGGATTTGTACCGGATGTACTGAACACCAAGGTATACGATGAAGTTGTTACCGTAGAAAACGACGATGCGTTCGCAGGAGCAAAACTGCTGGCAAAGAAAGAGGGTATCCTGGTAGGTATCTCCTCCGGTGCAGCCCTTCAGGCAGCTATTGAACTGGCAAAACGTCCGGAAAACAAAGGCAAAACAATCGTTGCACTGCTTCCGGATACCGGTGACAGATATTACTCCACACCATTGTTTACAGAATAAATTATAAAAGACGGGCGGACTGCTGCGAAAGCTGCAGTCCGTTTTCGTGTATTTTTACACAGAACTGTCTGGAATACCGGGAAAGAGGATGTGAAACTGTCGATAACAGCTCTTTGTATAAGAATATGTGGTGAGAATACAGAAAATCGTCATTTTATGTGTTCCTTTGTCGAACGAAAAATGGGAAAACTCTGTTGTCATATCTTGAACCAAAAAAAGTTTTTTTTTATAATAGAATCAACATTTGGAACACAGTAATCTGTGGTAGGGCCCATAATTTCCAAAATACTAAGTAGATGGAGGAGTTAGTTAGAATGGAAAAATTAAACGTAGCCATAGCAGATGATAATGAACGAATGGTAGATCTTCTCAGTACACTGGTAAAAGGAGATAAAGAGTTGGAACTTGTCGGTCAGGCAGCCGACGGACAGGAAATATACAAAATTATAAAAGAGAAAGAGCCGGATGTGGTACTGCTGGATATTATCATGCCCAAGATGGATGGGATTACAGTTATGGAAAAGCTGAATGAAGATCCGTCTGTCAGAAAACGACCGGCTTTTATTATTATATCGGCAGTCGGCCAGGAACGGATCATCGAAGATGCTTTTCGGCTGGGTGCCTGTTACTATATTATGAAACCTTTTGATAACGACATGGTGCTAAACCGGATCAAACAGTTCCGCAAGTTTGGAAAAGGAATCCGCAGAGAGAACCGGGGAACGGGCAATTTGGGGAGAGCGGGAGAAATATCGGAAAAAAATCTGCAGATTGATGTTACCGATATTATTCATGAAATCGGTGTGCCGGCGCATATCAAAGGATACCAGTATCTGAGGGATGCGATCATGATGTCGGTGGAAGATATGGAGATGCTCAATTCTATTACCAAGATCCTGTATCCCACCATTGCCAAGAAACATCAGACTACACCGAGCCGTGTCGAACGAGCGATCCGTCATGCCATCGAGGTGGCATGGAGCCGCGGAAAGATGGATACGATCGATGCACTTTTTGGTTATACAGTAAGCAATGGAAAGGGAAAACCGACGAATTCTGAGTTTATAGCTTTGATTGCGGACAAAATCCGGCTGGAATATGAACATGGTACACTCCATTGATAGAATGAGATGAAAAATGCATAAAAAAACAGGCATAACCCCTTTTCTGTTTGGTAAAAATGCGATATAATATAAGGCAGATGTTTTTATTAGGAAAAACAGGAGGTTATTCGTATGAAAAAGATATTATATGTTGCATCGGAAGCAGTACCGTTTATCAAGACCGGAGGGCTTGCGGATGTTGTAGGTTCTTTACCTAAATGTTTTCCAAAAGAATATTTCGATGTAAGAGTTGTTATTCCAAAATACGCCTGTATGAAACAGGAATTTAAAGATCGGCTTCATTACATAACTAATTTTTATATGGATCTGAACTGGAGACAGCAGTACGTAGGAATCTTCGAGATGGAATATGAAGGGATCAAATTCTATTTTATCGATAATGAAGAACATTTCAGCGGGGACAAGCCATATTATGGTATGCCGGGAGATCTGGAAAAATTTGTATTTTTTTCCAAAGCAGCATTGTCGATTCTTCCGGTGATCAATTTCAGACCGGACATCATCCACTGTCACGACTGGCAGACCGGACTGATCCCGGTATATCTGAAAGAACGTTTCCAGGGAAGTGATTTCTACCGTGGTATCAAATCAGTTATGACTATCCACAACCTGAAATTCCAGGGAGTATGGGATATTAAGACTGTAAAAAGTATAACCGGTCTGTCTGATTACTTCTTCACACCGGACAAACTGGAGGCGAATAAAGATGCCAATTATCTGAAAGGCGGCCTGGTATATGCAGATGCCATCACGACTGTAAGTAACACTTATGCGGAAGAGATCAAAACACCATTCTATGGAGAAGGTCTGGATGGGCTGATGCAGGCGAGAAGCAACAGCCTGCGTGGTATCGTAAACGGAATCGATTATGCCGAATATAATCCGGAAACGGATGCCATGATCGCAATGAATTATAATGCAAAGACATTCCGAAAAGAAAAAGTGAAAAATAAGACAGCTCTTCAGGAAGAACTGGGACTGGAAGTGAATCCGAAGGCTATGATGCTTGGTGTGGTATCGCGCCTGACAGATCAGAAAGGTTTTGATCTGATTGCCTATATGATGGACGAACTGTGCCAGGATGCCATCCAGCTGGTGGTTCTCGGAACCGGAGAAGAAAAATATGAAAATATGTTCCGACATTTTGCTTGGAAGTATGACAAAAAGGTTTCAGCAAATATCTATTATTCAGAAGCAATGTCACATAAGATCTATGCGGCGGCAGATGCATTCCTGATGCCGTCTCTGTTTGAACCATGTGGTCTGAGCCAGCTGATGAGCCTTCGTTATGGCACCGTGCCGATCGTAAGAGAGACCGGTGGTCTGAAAGATACTGTACAGCCGTACAATGAGTTTGAAGGAACCGGAACCGGATTCAGTTTTAAAAACTATAATGCCCATGAGATGTTAAATACGATCCGCTACGCTGAACGGGTATACTATGACCGCAAACGCGAATGGAACAAGATCGTCGATCGTGGCATGGCACAGGATTATTCCTGGAACAATTCTGCAAAGCAGTATGAAGAGATGTACACCTGGCTGGCAGGTTATTAGAATTTATCGGGATACTCTGACACAGGCAGAGAAAATGTGAAAACATCCGATATCCCGGAACAAAAGAAAAATACGATACAGGAAACACCGGCGGAAGCTCCGCCGGTGAAATATCCTGTTTTCATAACTGTTTAGTACCTTCACAGTTACGAGCCAAAACGCATTTAAAATCAACTTCAGTGATGGGAGTTTGGCAAAAAACATGCCAAAACGCCTCGCGGGATACTACCTGCTTTCTTACTTTAGAGGAAACTTGTTACCATGCAAAGGTAAAACGATCCGCAAGGACGTGGCAGGACACATTCCCGATCTTTTTTATTCATCCGGCAGATCGCCGAAATTCTCAGAAAATTTTTAAAAACAAAAATAGCAGTTGACAACAAAACTAATTTGTAATAGTATGTAAACAGTGAAACGAACATAAGTTCGCATGCGAAAAAAGGAGATATTATGGCAAAAGAAGATAAATTAAAAGCCCTTGATGCGGCTTTGGGACAGATTGAAAAACAGTTTGGAAAAGGATCTGTAATGAAACTGGGAGATTCCGGTAAGAACATGAATGTGCAGACTGTACCTACCGGATCTCTGAGTCTGGACATTGCACTTGGACTTGGTGGCGTTCCGCGGGGACGAATCATCGAGATCTACGGACCGGAGTCCAGTGGTAAGACAACAGTAGCGTTACATATGGTAGCAGAGGTACAGAAACGTGGCGGGATTGCCGGATTTGTGGATGCAGAGCATGCACTGGATCCGGCTTATGCAAAAAATATCGGAGTAGATATTGATGAACTGTATATCTCACAGCCGGATAACGGTGAGCAGGCTCTGGAGATCACTGAGACAATGGTGCGTTCCGGTGCGATGGATATTATCATTGTGGACTCTGTAGCAGCTCTGGTGCCAAAGGCTGAGATCGAGGGCGATATGGGAGATTCTCATATGGGTCTGCAGGCACGACTGATGTCTCAGGCACTGAGAAAACTGACTGGTGTGGTAAGCAAGTCTAACTGTATTGTAATCTTTATCAATCAGTTGCGTGAAAAAATCGGTGTGATGTTTGGTAATCCGGAGACAACTACCGGTGGACGTGCGCTGAAGTTCTACGCATCTGTACGTATGGATGTGAGAAGAACAGAAACTATCAAACAGGGTGGAGAGGTGATCGGTAACCGTACCCGTGTGAAAGTCGTAAAGAACAAAGTGGCGCCTCCGTTTAAAGAGGCAGAATTTGATATAATGTTCGGAAAAGGAATTTCCAAAGAAAGTGATATTCTGGATCTGGCTGTAAATCTGGGAATTATCCAGAAAAGTGGTGCATGGTTTGCCTACAATGATGGCAAGATCGGTCAGGGAAGAGAGAATGCAAAGATATTCCTGAGAGAGAATCCGGAGATTGCGGAAGAAATCGAACGTCAGGTAAGAGCCCATTACGGACTTGGAGAAGATGGTCCACAGGATGCAGAAAAAGATGTGGATAAAGCAAAGGATGTTCTGACAGATGCATCAGATGATGAAGTATGAGAATCGTAGAGATTGTCCCTGTAACAAAAACAAAGTATCGTGTTGTGACAGATGAACAGCTCGCCTTTATGTTATATAAGGGCGAGCTTTCCCGTTATCGATTGAAAGAAAATGGTGAACTATCAGCAGAAATTTTCCAGGAAATCTTCAAGGAAATTCTGGTGAAAAGGGCAAAATTAAGGGCGATGCATCTGTTGACACGGATGGATTACACGGAAGCAGAACTGGAAAAGAAACTAATGAAGGGTGAATATACACCACAGGCGGTAAAAATTGCCATGGATTATGTGCGTTCGTACCATTATCTGGATGATGAACGGTACGTAGCGAGATATCTGTCTGCCTATCAGGGCAGGAAAAGCAGACGCCAGATGCAGTTTGAACTGGAACGAAAGGGGATTCCGCGGGAGATGATTCAACGAAGACAGGAAGCACTGGACGACGAAGAAGGATGTGTGGACGAAACTGACATGATTCGTCAGCTTCTGGAAAAACGATGTAAACATCCGAAAGAGGCAGATGAAAAAGAAAAAAGACGACATTATGGTTATTTATTGAGAAAAGGCTTTTCTTCTTCAGAGATTCAGTCGGTGTTCCGGGAATATTTTTCACAGAGGGAATAAGAGGTGTAACTGTGCCCTTCGCTCACAAAAAGCACCTTGTGGGATATTATCAGTGAGCAGTAATATGAACGGTAACTATATCTACAAAAAACAGGTAATCCGTTGACAAATTTGTGAAATCATTATAGAATTATACTGTTGTAAACGTACAATGAAAACTAAATAAGGAGGTGCTCCTATGGCAAACGGAATCAATATATTAATTCCAATTATTGCTGTAGTCATTGCGCTGGTAATAGCGGTTCCTGTGGCTTGTAAGCTTGCCGTTGCCAAGAAAGTAAAGCAGGATGCAGAAAAGATTGGCACTGCGGAAGAAAAAGCAAGAAACATCATAGATGAAGCCCTGAAAACGGCGGAAACTAAGAAACGCGAAGCTCTTCTGGAAGCCAAAGAAGAATCTCTGAAAACCAAGAATGAACTGGAAAAAGAGACCAGAGAGAGACGCAGCGAGCTGCAAAAGTATGAAAAGCGTGTGCTGGCAAAAGAAGAATCTGTGGATCGTAAGGCGGATGCGATGGAAAGACGGGAAGCAGAGTATTCAGCAAAAGAGACAGAGTTAAAGAAGAAAGAGAAAAAGGTTGACGAATTACATGACCAGGGAGTACAGGAACTTGAGAGAATCTCAGGACTGACCTCCGAACAGGCAAAGGATTATCTTTTAAAATCTGTTGAAGATGAAGTGAAAATTGATACTGCAAAACTTTACAAAGAACTGGAAAGCAAAGCAAAAGAAGATGCTGCAAAGAAAGCAAAAGAATATGTGGTAACAGCCATTCAGAAATGTGCGGTTGACCATGTGGCAGAATCTACCATCTCCGTTGTACAGCTTCCAAGCGATGAGATGAAAGGAAGAATCATCGGTCGTGAAGGAAGAAATATCCGTACACTGGAAACACTGACCGGTGTAGATCTGATCATTGACGATACACCAGAGGCTGTTGTTTTATCAGGATTTGATCCAATCCGCCGTGAAGTGGCAAGAATTGCTCTTGAAAAACTGATTGTGGATGGTCGTATTCATCCGGCTCGTATTGAAGAAATGGTGGAGAAAGCACAGAAAGAAGTAGAAACCATGATTCGGGAAGAGGGGGAGAACGCTGCTCTGGAAGTAGGTGTTCACGGTATCCATCCGGAACTGATTCGTCTTCTTGGACGTATGAAATTCCGTTCCAGTTATGGACAGAACGCATTAAAGCATTCTATCGAAGTTGCACAGCTGTCAGGCCTTCTGGCGGCAGAAGTCGGTACGGACATCCGTCTGGCAAAACGTGCCGGCTTATTACATGATATAGGAAAATCCATCGATCATGAAGTGGAAGGATCCCATATTCAGATCGGTGTTGACTTATGTAGAAAGTATAAAGAATCCCCAATTGTCATCAATGCAGTAGAAGCTCACCACGGTGATGTAGAGCCGGAATCATTGATTGCCGGAATTGTACAGGCTGCAGATGCAATCTCAGCTGCCCGCCCGGGTGCGAGAAGAGAGACATTGGAAACATATACCAACAGATTGAAACAGTTAGAAGATATTACAAACTCCTTCAAGGGAGTAGACAAATCCTATGCGATTCAGGCAGGCCGCGAGGTTCGAATTATGGTATTGCCAGATCATGTCAACGATTCTGACATGGTATTGCTGGCAAGAGATATTTCCAAGCAGATTGAAGCTGAACTAGAATATCCTGGACAGATCAAAGTCAGTGTAATCCGTGAAAGTCGTGTTGTAGATTACGCAAAATAATTTTTGTGGCATCCGGCCGACGAGAAAAGTCAACAACACCCCGGTGTAAAACGAAAGTTTTAGACCGGGGATTTTTTAGTACGGACAACAAATCTCTGGTACAGTTATTTGAAGACAATGTACCAGGTGAGAAACGGAACAATAATTACCAGATGAGGAATAAAAAATGAAGAAAACGATAGTGCGGGAGTATCAGCTCCCATCATCCTGTATCAAAGGAAAACAGGAACTGACGATTGCTTTTCTGACGGACCTTCATGATCAGGTTATGGGTGAGGATGGGGAGAGGATTTTTCATCTTCTCAAGGAACAGGAGCCGGATCTGGTGTTGGTTGGTGGTGATGTGATAGTGGGTAAAAAAGGATGTGACACGTCGAAAGCGTTTGCATTTCTGAAAAGATTGTCTGATAATTATCCGGTATTTTATGCCAGTGGGAATCATGAACAACGTATTTCAGAACATCCGGAGATTTACGGGGAGATCGGGAAAAACTATGAGACAGCGTTGAAAGAGCTGTCGCTGATACGGTTGCGTAATCAAAAAGTGCAGCTGAAAAAAAAGGGAATACCGATCACTGTCTATGGCCTTGAACCGGAGGAGCAGTTTTATGATAAGGGATTTCGAAAGGATGGTATGGTAAAAGAGCTGAAGAAGCACTTTGGAACTCCGGATACGGATCGGCTGACGATTCTTCTGGCACATAATCCACGCTATAAAAAAGAGTATCTTTCCTGGGGAGCATCGATGACATTTTCCGGGCATTATCACGGAGGAGTTATGATGCTTGGGAAAAAGCGGGGAGCAATCGCACCTGATTTTCGGATCTTTCCGGGTGAATGCGGAGGGATGCATCAGAAAAACGGATGTGCAGTTATTGTCAGTGCAGGTCTGGGAGAACATACGATCCCGGTAAGAATCCATAACCCCAGAGAACTGACTATCGTTCGAATCTCTGCTTTACAAAATGAGAAAATGCCTGTAAAATAAAAATTCAGGTATAGAGTGAGAAGAAAAAAGAGGAAGAAACATGGGAATACCGGTAAAACTGGAAGCATTTGAGGGTCCATTGGATCTGCTTTTGCATCTCATCGAAAAGAATAAGATCGATATATATGATATCCCGATCGTGGAGATCACAGAACAGTATATGGAATATATCCGGCAGATGCAGGAAGAAAACCTGAATATCATGAGTGAGTTTATGGTCATGGCAGCAACTCTTCTGGATATCAAGTGTAAAATGCTTCTTCCCAAAGAAGTAACTGAAGAAGGAGAAGAAAAGGATCCCCGTGAAGAACTGGTGCAGCAGCTGCTGGAATATAAGATGTTTAAATATATGTCCTATGAGTTAAGAGATCGTATGGCAGATGCTTCCCGCTGTGTATATCGGGCGGAGAGTATGCCAAAAGAAGTACTGGATTATCAGCCACCGGTGGATATCCGGGAACTGATCGGAGATCTGACACTGGCCAAGCTTCAGAATATCTTCAATTCTATCATTAAACGTCAGGAAAACAAGGTAGATCCGATTCGAACCAAATTTGGAAAGATTGAGAAAGAAGAAGTCAGTCTGGAAGACAAAATGAGTGATCTGGAATTATATGCCGGAACACATCATTATTTTTCTTTCCGTGGGCTTCTGGAACGACAGTCCGGTAAGATCCAGGTGATCGTTACTTTTCTTGCTATCCTGGAATTGATGAAAACCGGCGTGATTACCATAGAGCAGGAACATTTATTTGATGATATTCAGATTACATCTTTAATATACGAGGAGCAGCAGGCAGATGGAGAAACTGGAAGCAGCGATTGAGGCGATTTTATTTTCCGCAGGCGATTCGGTGGAAACCGGAAGAATCGCGAAAGCAATCGGACAGGATAAAACTACAACGGAAAAAATTATCCGGAATATGATGCTGAAATATAATGCCAGAGACCGTGGAATCAAGATCCTGGAGTTGGATGGAGCATTTCAGCTGTGTACCAAACAGGAGTATTATGAATATCTGGTGGAGATTGCATTGCAGCCAAAGAAAGCAGTACTGACGGATGTAATGCTGGAGACACTTTCAATTATCGCATATAAACAACCGGTAACGAAACAGGAAATTGAAAAAATCCGTGGTGTAAAATGTGACCATGCGATCAATAAGCTGGTGGAATATAATCTGGTTCAGGAACTTGGACGACTGGATGCCCCGGGACGTCCTATTCTTTTTGGGACAACGGAAGAATTTTTGAGGAATTTTGGAGTACAGTCGACAGAGGATCTGCCAACGATCAGTCCGGTGAAAATGGAAGATTTTAAGGCAGAGGCGGAAGAAGAGATTCAGCTGCAGCTGGATCTGTAATAAAGAGAAAAACCGGTTCTAAAAGAAAGAAAAATGCATATAGTATCTTTGGAAAACTGTGATAAAAAACGGGAGGATACTATATGGGAAAAATAAAGCTGGGATTGTTGCTACTGCTTATGACGCTGGTGGGAACACCGATGACAGGATATGGCATGCAGCTGAGTGAATCAGAACTTTATGCGCGTTCGGCATGTCTGATGGATGCAGACTCCGGGCGTGTTTTGTATTCTAAAAACAGTGAACAGAAACTTCCGATGGCAAGTACTACAAAGATTATGACCTGTATTCTTGCACTGGAAGACGGACGGATGGATGATCTGGTTACAGTATCTGCCTACGCAGCGAGTCAGCCGAAAGTACATATGGGTGCAAAAACAGGAGAACAGTTTTACCTGCAGGATCTTTTGTATGCGCTGATGCTGAATTCAGATAATGATGCTGCTGTAATGATTGCAGAGCAGGTGGGTGGATCAGTAGAAGGATTTGCAGAAAAAATGAATCTGAAAGCAAGAGAACTCGGCTGCGATGATACATATTTTATTACACCGAACGGTCTGGATGCCGAGAATAAAAATGGGATCCACAGTACAACGGCAAAAGATCTGGCAAGAATTCTTCGATACTGCATCATGGAGTCTCCGAAAAAAGCGGAATTTCTTGCAATTACGCAGATGCCTGCCTATACATTCTGGAATTATAGTAAGACGCAGATTTATCAATGCACCAATCATAATGCGTTTCTTGGAATGATGGATGGAGCATTGACGGGAAAAACCGGATTTACAGGAAATGCAGGATATTGTTATGTGGGTGCTTTACAATGGGAGGGAAAAACTCTGATTGTATCGCTGCTTGCATGCGGATGGCCGAATAACCGTGGATATAAGTGGGAAGATACCAGAAAACTCATGACATATGGGCTGACCAATTATGAATATCGGGATGTGTTTGAACAGAAAGAGCTTGGTCGGATCGCAGTGCTGAATGGCCGGCAACAGGGGACGACCATCGATGAAGTGGCAACGACCAGTCTGGAATACGGATCCGATGTAGAACAGATGCATCTGTCTTTGCTGTTACGGAAAGATGAACAAATCACAGTTCACTATCAATTGCCGCCACAGCTGGAAGCTCCGGTCCGAAAGGGACAACAGATTGGAGTGGCGCAGTATTTTCTTGGCAAGGAGCTGCTGCAGGAATATCCGATATATGCAGGTGAACAGGTGGATGTGAGAGATTATTACTGGTGTCTGGAACAGATAGGGGCAGCTTACTGTGCCTGACAGGAAGGAAAAATATGAGAAAAATAATGGAAGAACTGGAAGACTGTCCGGTGATTGCGGCAGTAAAAGACGAGAAAGGACTGGAAGAGTGCCTGAATATGGATGTAGGTATGGTATTTGTTCTATATGGAACGGTATGTACGATCGGTGAGATCGTAAAAAGGATCAAAGATCAGGGAAAAATCGCTGTGGTACATATTGATCTGATTCAGGGATTAAGCGGAAAAGATGCAGCAGTGGAATTTTTGAAGACATATACCCGTGCCGATGGTATCATTACCACGAAACCAGCTCTTATAAAGTGTGCAAAAGAACTGGGGATGTTCACTGTGCTTCGTTTTTTTGTAATTGATTCCATGGCATATGATAATATTCAGAAACAGACAGCAGGGTATCGTCCGGATGTGATCGAGATTCTTCCTGGGCTGATGCCGCGAGTAATCGAAAAAATAAAAAAGAGTGTAAGATGTCAGGTGATCGCTGGTGGACTCATCAGCGAAAAAGAAGATATTGTGGCTGCACTGAAGGCCGGTGCCGTAGCAATTTCCACCACAGACAAAAATGTATGGAAAATGTAAGAAGATAGACAGTTTTTGCCTGTTGTGTTTTCGGAAAGTTCGTTATATAATTTTTCCATACGAGAGAATGCTGTAAGAAGAGAAAACAGCAACACAGATTATGGAGGAAACAGTATGTTTTGTAAATATTGTGGAAACCGTCTGGAGGACGGGGATCGTTTCTGTGGGGCATGTGGACATCTGGTAGAAGAGAAACCGATGCAGGAGACTGCAAATGAGGATTCTTATAAAAAACAGGAAGAGAAAGTGCCCCGCATCAAAAAGAAAAAGCCGGAACCTGAATATGATAATCGTATGACAGAAGGAATGGGATATGGTTATCAGATGGAGCAACATCAGGAAGACGATGATGACGAGGATGAGGAAGAGTGGGAAAGAGAAGAAAAAAAAGAGAAGATCACTTTTGCTATTCTTGGAATTATTATCGTTGTTCTGGTGGTAGCTATCGTATTTGGTGTTGTAAAGCTGGTAGGTGCAGGAAGCGGAGATACGAAAAAAGTGCCGCAGCTGAATGAACAGATGAAAGAAGATATGCAGAAGATTCAGGACAGAGATGAAAAAGATACAGAAGAGAGTGAGGATGCGTCAGTTGCGGATGAAACAGTGAAAGAACCGGAGACGGTAACCCCCGAAGTGACAGCCACACCGGAGCCAACCCAGGAAACATCACCGGCGCAGGAAGCAGAAACGACTGCAGCACCGACACAGCAGGTCACGCCGGAACCGACTCAGGAAGCTGCGGTTCAGGAACAGCATAAGGAAGCGGAAGTCAATGATGCAGAAACTGCAAGTGACACCGAAAACAGCGATTACGTGATACCGGACAGCAGTACCCGTTATCTTACCAACACAGATCTGACCGGTCTTTCCGAATGGCAGATCCGTATCGCAAGAAACGAGATTTATGCCCGTCACGGAAGAATTTTCAAGTCGGATGATCTGGCAGATTATTTTGCATCCAAAAGCTGGTATACGCCAAGTGTATCAGCAGATCAGTTTGATAATTCATATCTGAATGCAATTGAAATTGAAAATCTGAAACTGATCACAGCTTATGAGAAAGCACATAATCTGAATCAGTAACAGAAATAAAAACAGGAAACTCCTGAAACAGAAACACACGGTGTGTGGTCATCTGTTTCAGGAGTTTTTTCTTTTATTGTCAGAAAAAAATATAAAAAAACTATAAAAACTCTTGCATCCTGCAAAATAAGTGATATTATTAGTTGGTCGACGAAACATTAGCTGACTAACTAATAAGAAAGGAAGAAATCGAATGAGTGAAAAAGAACATTCCGTAGATTTTCTGATGATAAAATTGCTCCATGTGTATGCGACAAAGATATTTCATCAGCTTTCACATGTGAATCTGCACCCGGGGCAGATGCCGATGCTGGATATTCTTTATCGGCAGGAGGGACTCAGCCAGAGAGAAATCTGCAGCCGTCTGTGTATCAAACCGTCTACGGTGACGGTGTCCCTGCAGCGAATGGAAAAAGCAGCTCTGATTTACCGGGTGGCTGATGCGAAGGATAAGCGGATCCAGAGAATCTACCTGACGGATTCCGGAAAAGAAATTCACCGGGAAGTGGAAAAGATCCGAAAAGAAGTGGGTAGTGTGATGCTTCAGGGAATGACTCCGGAAGAGGTAGATCATCTGAAAAAACAGATCCTTCAGATGCATGAGAATATGGAAAAAATGCCGGGAAGTACTGAGATTAAGGATTACCTGTAACTGTGAATATAGCGAACAGTTATGGATATTTTAAAGAAGGAGAAGAATAGGTATGTTACGAATGTTTAGGGAACTGAAAGGTTCTTATCGTTATATCGTACTAATTTTTGCACTGCTGTTCGGACAGGCATTCTGTGATCTGGCGTTGCCATCGTACACTTCGGATATTATCAATGTGGGTGTACAGCAGGGTGGTATTCCCGACAGTGTGCCGGATCAGATCCGGGAAAGCTCCATGGATCAGCTGTTTTTATTCATGGACAGTGATCAGCAGCAAGAGGTCAAAGAATATTATACGTTGAAAGATGGGGTATATACCCATAAAAAACTGAAAGAAGAAGAAAGAGATTCTCTGAATACTATATTCGGAAAGTCGATGCTGGCAGTAAGCAGTCTGCAGCAGCCAGGTACACAGAATACTCTGGCAGAGAAGATGCAGCTTCCGAACGGTGCGGATGTGCCGGAGGCAATCGCACAGCTTCCGGATGAGGCGAGAAGGCAGATAATGGAACAAATGACAGAAAAACTGGATGGTATGCCGGAATCTGTCGTAACCCAGGGAGCCATCCGGTATCTGAAAAATGAGTATCAGGAAATGGGCGAAGATCTGGACAAGATTCAGATGCAGTATGTGCTGTGGTCCGGAATTAAGATGTTGCTTCTGGCAGCACTGATCATGATCGCTTCTGTCTGTGTAACGTTCTTTTCCAGCAGGATCGCGGCGAAACTTGGTCATGATCTGAGAAATAAGGTGTATAGAAAGGTATTATCTTTTTCAAGTCAGGAGATGGATAACTTTTCCACTGCATCTTTGATCACCAGAAGTACAAATGATATCCAGCAGGTACAGATGGTATATACCATGTTGTTTCGTATCGTTTTATATGCGCCGATCCTTGGTATTGGCGGTGTTCTGAAAGTGTTGCACACAGATGCATCAATGACATGGATCCTGGGCATCGCAGTAGCAGCGATTCTGATTCTGGTAGCAGTCCTCTTCGGAGTTGCTATGCCGAAGTTTAAAAAGCTGCAGGATCTGATCGACCGTCTGAACCTGGTCAGCCGTGAGATCCTGACCGGTATCCCGGTGATCCGTGCGTTCAGCCGGGAAAAACATGAAGAAGAACGGTTCGAAGAAGCAAATCAGAGACTGACGAAGACCAACCTGTTTGTCAATCGTACGATGACTTTTATGATGCCGCTGATGATGCTGATCATGAACGGGATCAGTGTACTGATTATTTATACCGGTGCACACAGTATCGATGCCGGTAATATGCAGGTGGGTGATATGATGGCATTTATCCAGTATGCGATGCAGATTATCATGTCGTTCCTGATGATCACGATGATGTCTATTATGCTGCCCCGTGCAGGTGTGGCTGCCAATCGTATCCTGGAAGTTCTGGATACACCACTTTCTATTGAAGATCCTGAAAACTGTGTAAAACCGGAAGAAAAGGAGAAAGGAACGGTAGTCTTCGATCATGTAAGCTTTGCTTATCCGGGAGCGGAAGAAGAAGTGCTGTCCGATATTACCTTTGAAGCAAGGAAAGGAGAAACCGTTGCCTTTATCGGAAGTACCGGAAGTGGTAAAAGTACTCTGGTGAATCTGATTCCGCGTTTCTTTGATGTGACCAAAGGAAGTGTCCGGGTGGACGGCGTGGATATCCGGCAGATGAAACTGGGAGATCTGCGGGAACGGATCGGTTACGTACCGCAAAAAGGTGTGCTGTTTTCCGGCACCATCGATTCTAATCTTCGTTATGGAAGAGAGAATGCGACCAGAGAAGAACTGGAGAAGGCAGCAGCCATTGCTCAGGCAACAGAGTTTATCGAGCAGAAAGAAGAAGGTATGGAAAGCCCGATCGCACAGGGAGGAAGCAATGTGTCCGGTGGTCAGAAACAGAGGCTGTCGATTGCAAGAGCCATTGCAAAACAGCCGGAAATCTATATTTTTGATGACAGTTTTTCTGCGTTGGACTTTAAGACAGATGCGGCACTTCGAAAAGCATTAAAAGAAGAAACCGAAGAAGCCACAACCCTGATCGTTGCACAGCGTATCAGCACGATTCTTCATGCTGACCGGATTCTGGTACTGGATGAGGGTAAAGTTGTCGGTATGGGAACACACAAAGAACTTCTGCAGTCCTGCGAGGTATATCAGCAGATTGCACGTTCACAGCTGTCACAGGAGGAACTGGATTATGAGTGAAAATAGCAGACGTCCCTCCCGAGAACCTATGGGACGGGGAAGAATGAGCGGAGAAAAGGCAAAAGATTTCTCCGGAGCAGTAAAAAAATTGCTGCGTTATATGAGCAAATATAAGATTCGTCTGATTGGCATGATGATTTTCGCCATTGTCGGTACGGTATTTAATATTGTGGGACCAAAGATTCTTGGTAAAGCGACCACGGAGCTGTTTAACGGTCTGGTGGCAAAGGTCAACGGAACAGGAGGGATTGATTTTGATAAAATCGGAAAGATTCTGTTGTGGACACTGGGCCTGTATCTGTGCAGTGCAGCCTTTTCCTTTGTGCAGGGATTTATCATGACGGGAATCTCCAACGATGTCAGTTATTCTCTGCGGAAAGATATTTCCGGAAAAATGAACAGACTGCCGATGAAATATTATGAAAGCCGGACATATGGAGAGGTGCTCTCCAGAATTACCAACGATGTGGATACCCTGCAGCAGGGGTTGAATCAGAGTATTACACAGCTGATTACTTCCGTTACAACGTTGATTGGTGTATTTATCATGATGCTTAGCATTAATGTATGGATGACTTTATGTGCACTGCTGATTCTGCCCTGCTCGATGTTTATTATCAGCAAGGTGATGAAACGGTCACAAAAATACTTCCGGCAGCAACAGAAATATCTGGGTGATGTGAATGGGCAGGTGGAAGAAGTATATGCCGGACAAAATATTGTAAAAGCGTTTAATAAGGAAGATGCTGTGATGGCCACTTTCGAGGAGACGAATAAAAAGTTATATGAATCCGGCTGGAAATCACAGTTTTTCTCCGGCATGATGATGCCGATTATGCAGTTTGTAGGTAATATCGGATACGTAATGGTAGCTCTTCTCGGTGGCTTTATGACTATCAAAGGAGCTATTGAAGTCGGTGATATTCAGTCTTTCTTCCAGTACATCCGAAACTTTACCCAGCCGGTACAGCAGATCGCACAGGTTACCAACATGATGCAGTCCGCAGCCGCAGCTTCCGAGCGTGTCTTTGAATTCCTGGAAGAAGAGGAAGAAGAACAGACGGTGGAACATCCGGTGACACTGGAAAATGGTGTGGAAGGACACGTAACCTTTGAACATGTAAGCTTTGGCTACCGGCCTGATCAGATCATTATCAAAGATTTTTCTGAACAGGTACAGCCGGGACAGAAAATCGCCATCGTTGGACCGACCGGTGCCGGAAAAACCACGCTGGTGAAACTGCTGATGCGTTTCTATGATGTCAACAGTGGAAGGATACTGATCGACGGACACGATATCAGGGAATTTGACCGGAGAAATCTGAGAGAGTGTTTCGGTATGGTGCTGCAGGACACCTGGCTGTTTAACGGTACGATCATGGAAAACATTCGTTACGGAAGACTGGATGCCACCGATGAAGAAGTGATCGCAGCGGCGAAAGCAGCACACGCACACCGGTTTATCCAGACACTGCCGGAAGGATACAACACCGTGTTAAATGAAGAAGCCAGCAATGTATCACAGGGACAAAAGCAGCTTCTGACGATCGCGAGAGCGATTCTTGCAGATAACCGGCTGCTGATCCTTGATGAAGCAACTTCTTCGGTAGATACCAGAACCGAAGAGAGGATTCAGAAAGCAATGGATAACCTGATGAAAGGACGAACCAGTTTTGTGATCGCTCACCGGTTATCGACAATTAAAGATGCAGATGTGATTCTTGTGATGAAAGACGGAGATATAATAGAACAGGGAAATCATGAAGAACTCTTGGCAATGAACGGATTTTATGCTAATCTATATAATAGTCAGTTTGAGAAGGTAGGATAAAATCTATGAGTACAGACTGACCATGAGGTTTTCAGCAGAAAATCACAGGTAAGAAAAAAAGGGGATGTTGCGATGACACAAAGAACATCCCTTTCTTTATGCATTGTTAAGGAGGAAATCAATGAGAAATCTTTTAGTAGCACAGTCCGGAGGACCCACATCAGCAATCAATGCGACGATCGCAGGAGTGATCATGGAAGCGCATGCATCCGATCAGGTTGATACGATCTACGGTGCGGTAAACGGCATCAAAGGTGTTCTGGAAGAACGGTTTGTTAATCTGAGCGAGAAAGTACCCGGTGAGGATGAACTGGAGATTCTTTGTCAGACACCGGCAGCAGCATTGGGTTCCTGCAGGGTAAAACTGAAAAATCCGGCGGAAGACGACAGCCAGTTTCAGGAAATCATCCGGATTTTCCGCAAACATGAAATTATGTATTTTATTTATGCAGGTGGAAATGATTCCATGGATACAGTAGATAAACTGGCGGCATACTGTAAAGAATACAAAATTGAAGATATTCATGTTATGGGAGCACCGAAGACCATCGATAACGATCTGGTGGGAACGGATCACTGCCCGGGATTTGGTTCTGCAGCAAAATATATAGCAACTACATTTTCAGAACTTGAAAGAGACTGTCATGTATACGATACCAAGGCTGTTACCATCGTGGAAGTAATGGGAAGAAATGCAGGATGGCTGACAGCAGCATCTGCACTGGCAAGAAATAACGGTGCAGCGGGTCCGAGCCTGATTTATCTTTGTGAGCCGGCTTTTTCAGTGGAAAGTTTTCTTGACGATGTGAAGAAAAAACTGGAACAGCAGGACAGCGTACTGGTAGCGATCAGTGAAGGAATCAAGGATAAAAATGGTGTTTATATCTCCGAGCAGGTACAAAGCGGGGCCGTGGATAATTTTGGACACAGTTATATCGCAGGAAGTGCCCGGGTATTGGAAGACATTGTGAGAAGAGAGATTGGCTGCAAAGTAAGATCCATCGAACTGAATCTGATGCAGCGATGCGCCTCCCATATTGCGAGTAAAACAGATATCCAGGAGTCGAAGATGCTAGGTATGACAGCCTGCCGCTGTGCGTTGCAGGGAAAAAGCGGACTGATGGCTTCGGTGGAGAGACTCGGCAGTCATCCATATCAGGTACGCTATACTGCAGTTCCGGTCTGTGAAGTGTCTAACCAGGAGAAAAAAGTTCCGGACGATTATATTAATGAGGCAGGAAATGATGTGACAGAAAAGATGATGGAATATTTAAAACCGTTGATCCATGGTGAGACAGAAATAATCTACGAAAACGGAATTCCGAAACATTTGTACCTTTATTAAGTTTTTCTGAAAGCTTTTGTCAAAAAGTTATTGAAAAAAAAAACAAAAAATAGTAAAATTATAATCGGCTGAAATTTTGTTTTCACTTAAATTTTTTATAAAAATGGAGGGCTGAAGTATGAGCAATACAGCACAAAGCGCAGCAAGCACAAGGATAGCCTCTTTGCTTGATGCAAACAGTTTTGTTGAAATCGGTGGACAGATTACTGCAAGAAGTACAGATTTCAACTTATCTGCAAAAGAAACCCCGTCAGATGGTGTTATCACCGGATATGGTGTGATCGACGGCAGTCTGGTGTATGTATACAGCCAGGATGCTACCGTACTGAACGGAACTGTTGGTGAGATGCATGCAAAGAAAATTGCAAGACTGTATGATTTCGCAATGAAGACAGGTGCACCTGTGATCGGTCTGATCGATTGCGCAGGTATGCGTCTGCAGGAAGCAACCGATGCACTGAACGGTTTCGGTGAGATCTACATGCAGCAGACAAAAGCAAGCGGTGTGATTCCACAGATCACAGGTATCTTCGGAACCTGTGGAGGCGGAATGGCTATGATTCCGGCACTGACCGACTTTACTCTGATGGAAGAGAAAAAAGCAAAATTATTTGTCAATTCTCCAAACGCCATCAAAGGAAATGAAATCTCCAAATGTGACACTTCCACAGCTGCATATCAGGCAAAAGAAGCAGGTCTGGTAGATTTCAAAGGAAGCGAAGAAGATGTCCTGGCACAGATCCGTGCGCTGGTAACTATGCTTCCTGCAAACAACGAAGATGATATGTCTTATGAAGAATGCACAGATGATCTGAACAGAGTATGCAAAGATCTGGCAAACTGTGCAGGAGATACGTCTATCGCACTGTCCCAGATCAGCGATAACAACGTATTCTTTGAAGTAAAAGCAGACTATGCAAAAGATATGGTTTGTGGATTTATCAAGCTGAACGGTTCCACTGTAGGTGCTGTTGCAAACAGAACAGAGATCTATGATGAAGAAGGTAACCTGACAGAGTCCATGGATGCAGTATTATCTGCAAGAGGAGCGAGAAAAGCAGCAGATTTTGTAAAATTCTGTGATGCTTTCAACATTCCTGTTCTGACACTGACAAACGTTACCGGATTCAAAGCAACAAAATGCTCTGAGGCAAACATGGCAAAAGCAGTTGCAGAACTGACTTATACATTCGCAGATGCTACTGTACCGAAAGTAAACGTGATCGTAGGAAAAGCTTACGGAAGCGCTTACCTGGCTATGAACAGCAAATCTATCGGAGCAGATATGGTTTATGCATGGCCAAACGCTGAGATCGGAATGATGGATGCAAAACTGGCAGCAAAGATCATGTACGCAGATTCTGATGCAGCTACGATCAATGAGAAAGCTGCTGAATATGCAACCCTGCAGTCCAGCGTGGAATCCGCAGCAAGAAGAGGATATGTAGATACTATTATCGAAGCTGAGGATACAAGAAAATATGTGATCGGTGCTTTCGAGATGCTTTATACAAAGAGAGAGGATCGTCCAAGCAAAAAACACGGAACAGTATAATGAGGTGAGCATAAATGAAGCAGAGATGGAAAAAAATTGCCAGTCTGATGCTGGTTACAATCTGTGCATTTTCTCTGACTGCCTGCGGTAAAAAAGAAGAAACAGCTGCTTATCAGCAGATTACCGATGATATGGTAACAAACTGTGCAGAGGTATCTCAGAGTGCAGTAGAATCTCTTGCAGGTTTCGATGATGAAACTCTGAATCAGATGACTGCAAACAGAGACACATTTACCAGACTTGCAGTATCAGCATGGATGGACCAGGAAAACGAACTTGGTAAATATGAGGAAATGGGAACCCCGACAACAGATATTGACCGTGAAGAAGGACAGGTAACTGTTGATATTCCGGCAAAATTTGACAAAGGTGATGCAGAAATCAAAGTTGTATTCAACTACAGCAGTGATTATGACCAGATGGTTCCTGCTTATATGACTATTTCCGAAGTTGAAACTACCGGAATGAAATTAAGCGGTGCCGCTGTCAATACCATTATGGGTGTCGGCTGCGTATTCGTGGTTCTGATCTTCCTGATCTTTGTTATTTCCTTATTCAAATATATTGGAAAAATCGGACAGAAAGAAACAGCACCAAAAGCAGCACCTGCACCGGCAGCACCTGTTGCAGCACCTGTAGAGGAAGACCTGACAGATGATCTGGAACTGGTAGCAGTTATTTCCGCAGCAATCGCTGCATCTGAGAACACATCCACAGACAGCTTTGTGGTTCGTTCCATTAAAAAAGTAAACAGAAGTAAATGGCAGAGAGCCTGAGCATAGGAGGAATATCACATGAAAAACTATACTATTACTGTTAATGGCAATGTATACAATGTAACTGTTGAAGAAGGACAGACAAGCGGTGCACCTGCAGCAGCTCCTGTTGCAGCTCCGAAGGCAGCACCTGCAGCAGCTCCGAAGGCAGCAGCACCTGCAGCTTCCGCTGGTTCTGTAAAAGTCACAGCCGGAGCAGCCGGAAAAGTATTTAAAGTAGAAGCAAGCGTTGGACAGGCTGTAAAAGCCGGTGATCCAGTGATCATCCTGGAAGCAATGAAGATGGAAATCCCGGTTGTTGCTCCGCAGGACGGAACCGTTGCAAGCATTGACGTTGCTGTTGGTGATGCAGTTGAAGCTGGTGCTACTCTGGCATCCTTAAACTAAGACTGAATTTGCAGACAATGTAAATTCCCAAACAGCGACGACTTGCTGAATTCAACAACGGGAGGTTAAAAACATGAGTATAATGAATACATTGTCAAACTTATGGGAACAGACTGCGTTCATGAACCTGGATTGGGGCAACTATGTTATGATCCTGGTTGCGCTGGTATTCCTGTATCTGGCAATCAAACACGGATTTGAGCCACTGCTGCTGGTGCCGATCGCATTCGGTATGCTGCTGGTTAACATCTATCCGGATATTATGGCAGATCCTTACGTAGATGCTATGGGTATCGAACATGCCGGTGGTCTTCTGCATTACTTCTTCATCCTGGATGAGTGGAGTATCCTACCGTCCCTGATCTTCATGGGCGTTGGTGCGATGACAGACTTTGGTCCGCTGATCGCCAACCCGAAGAGTTTTATTCTTGGTGCTGCAGCACAGCTGGGTATCTACAGCGCGTACTTCCTGGCTATTTTCCTGGGATTCAACGGAAAAGCAGCAGCAGCAATCTCTATCATTGGTGGAGCTGATGGTCCGACCTCTATCTTCCTGGCAGGTAAACTGGGCCAGACAGAACTGATGGGACCGATCGCCGTGGCAGCATATTCTTATATGTCCCTGGTTCCGATCATTCAGCCGCCAATCATGAAACTTCTGACAACTGAAAAAGAAAGAAAGATCAAGATGGAACAGCTTCGTCCGGTATCCAAACTGGAGAAGATCTTATTCCCGATCGTTATCACAATCGTAGTTTGTATGATCCTTCCTACAACTGCTCCTCTGGTAGGTATGCTGATGCTTGGTAACCTGTTCAAAGAGAGTGGTGTTGTAAAACAGCTGACAGAGACAGCTTCCAACGCGCTGATGTACATCGTAGTTATCCTGCTGGGTACTTCCGTAGGTGCATCTACAAGCGCAGAAGCATTCCTGAACGTAGATACTCTGAAGATCGTTCTTCTGGGTCTGGTTGCATTCTGTGTTGGTACAGCCGGTGGTGTTCTCTTTGGTAAGATCATGTGCAAATTGTCCGGTGGAAAGATCAATCCTCTGATCGGATCTGCCGGTGTATCTGCCGTTCCTATGGCAGCCCGTGTATCCCAGAAAGTCGGTGCAGAAGCAGATCCGACCAATTTCCTTCTGATGCATGCTATGGGACCTAACGTAGCAGGTGTTATCGGTACCGCAGTAGCGGCCGGAACTTTCATGGCTGTATTCGGAGTATAATACGGTAATACAAAAGCCACAGATCCCGATGCGGGCTGCCATGTCCGCAGTCGGGTATAATAGAAAGAAAGGATAAGACTATGACAGATATTGCTAAAAAACCAATTAAAATTACTGAAACAATTCTGCGTGATGCACATCAGTCTCTGATTGCAACAAGAATGACAACAGAGCAGATGCTGCCGATCGTAGATACTATGGATAAAGTAGGTTATCATTCTGTAGAGTGCTGGGGCGGTGCAACATTTGATGCTTCCCTGCGTTTCCTGAAGGAAGATCCATGGGAAAGACTTCGTAAATTCCGTGACGGATTCAAAAACACAAAACTGCAGATGCTGTTCCGTGGACAGAACATCCTGGGATATCGTCCATATGCAGATGATGTAGTAGAATATTTTGTACAGAAATCTATCGCAAACGGTATTGATATCATCCGTATCTTTGACTGTCTGAATGATATGAGAAACCTGCAGACAGCAGTAAAAGCAGCAAACAAAGAAAAAGGTCATGCACAGGTTGCACTGTCTTACACACTGGGTGATGCTTATACTCTGGAATACTGGACAAGCATTGCAAAAGAGATCGAAGAGATGGGTGCGGATTCTATCTGTATCAAAGATATGGCTGGTCTGCTGCTTCCTTATAAAGCAACAGAACTGGTAAAAGCTTTGAAAGAGACTGTTAAGATCCCGATTCAGCTGCATACACATTATACTTCCGGTGTGGCTTCCATGACTTATATGAAAGCTGTTGAGGCTGGTGTTGATGTGATCGATACTGCAATCTCTCCATTTGCGCTGGGTACTTCTCAGCCGGCTACAGAGGTTATGGTAGAAACCTTCAAGGGTACTCCATATGATTCAGGTCTGGATCAGAAACTTCTGGCTGAAATCGCTGACTACTTCCGCCCGATCCGTGACGAGGCTCTGGACAGCGGTCTGCTGAATCCGAAGAACCTGGGTGTTAATATCAAAACTCTGCTGTATCAGGTACCGGGTGGTATGCTGTCTAACCTGACATCTCAGCTGAAAGAACAGAATGCAGAAGATAAGTTCTACGATGTTCTGGAAGAAGTTCCGAGAGTAAGAAAAGACCTGGGTGAGCCGCCTCTGGTTACTCCGTCTTCTCAGATTGTTGGTACACAGGCTGTATTTAACGTGCTGATGGGCGAAAGATACAAAATGGTTACAAAAGAGACTAAGGCTGTTCTTTCCGGTGAATATGGAAAGACTGTTAAACCGTTCAATAAAGAGGTTCAGAAGAAATGTATCGGCGATAAAGAACCGATTACCTGCCGTCCTGCAGATCTGATCCCGGACGAACTGGATACTCTGCGTGGCGAGATGGCTCAGTGGTCTGAGCAGGACGAGGACGTTCTGTCTTACGCTCTGTTCCCACAGGTTGCTACTGACTTCTTTAAATATAGAGAGGCTCAGCAGACTAAGGTTGATGCTACTGTAGCGGATAGTAAGAATGGGGCTTATCCGGTTTAAGATTGGGTAGGATTCCTTTTTAGAAAAATAGAAGAAAGTCTCACAAGATTTTTGAGTTTATCAGAGGTCTTGTGGGGCTTCTTTTTTTGTATTGGCAAAGGGGACGCCAGGACACGGGACTCCAAGGTCGGCAAACGTGGGCAGGGCAACTTTAAGCTAGCCGCTAACTTCGGCTATCGTTCACGAGGGCCGGCTGACCCTCGCGAAAGCCTGCGTAAGCGTCGGATCTTAAAGCTTGCCCTAAACGCCCACAAAGTGTTTGCCGACCTTGGAGTCCCGTGTCCTAGCTGTGTTTTGGCAGACACTAGAAAAGAAGAGCCGGGACTCTTGAAAAAGTGGGAGAAAAGATGGTAAGATAGTGCTGTTATGATTTTAGGATTGATGAGGAGTTTTGAATGAATATTATTAATATTGAGCATATCAGTAAGATTTTTGGTGAGAAGGTTATTTTTGAGGATGCTTCGTTTGGGATTCAGCAGGGGGATAAGATTGGTATTGTGGGGATTAATGGTACCGGCAAGTCTACAGTGTTGCGGATGATCGCAGGGGAGGAGGAACCGGATCAGGGACAGATTATTCGGCAGAATGGATTGAAGATTGCTTATCTGCCACAGAGTCCGCATTTTCCGAAGGGGGCTACGGTGGCTTCGTATGTGCTAAGCGGGAATGGAGATAAGGACTGGTTGGTGCAGAGTAATATGACGAAGCTTGGAATCGAAGTGTCGGAGCAGGAGGTGGAGAATCTCTCGGGAGGACAGAGGAGAAAGCTTGCGCTGGCGAAGGTGCTGGCGGGGGATTTTGATGTGTTACTGTTGGACGAGCCTACAAACCACCTGGATGAAGGGATGATCAACTGGCTGGAAGAATATCTGAAAGGATATAAAGGAGTGCTGGTGATGGTTACGCATGACCGGTATTTTCTGGATAAAGTGTCTAATCGGATTCTGGAGATCAGCCGAGGGAATATGTATGGGTATGATTCCAATTACTCTCGGTTCCTGGAGTTAAAGGCGGAGAGAGAAGAGATGGAACTTGCCAGTGAGCGGAAGCGTCAGAGCATCCTTCGGATGGAACTGGAATGGGCGAAACGCGGATGCCGTGCCAGAAGCACGAAACAGAGAGCAAGACTGGATCGACTGGAAGCCTTAAAACAGGGAAAAACACCAATCAGTGATGCGGTTGTGGAGATGGATTCTGTAGAAACCCGGATGGGTAAGAAGACAATTGAGTTGTATAATGTGACCAAACGATATGGTGATCAGTTGCTTTTGAAGGATTTTACATATACTGTTCTTCGAAATCAGCGTCTCGGAATCGTCGGTCCGAATGGTTGTGGAAAATCTACCCTGTTAAAGATTATGGCAGGACTTGAACAGCCGGATGAAGGTCATGTGGAAGTAGGAGAGACGATCAAGATCGGATACCTGGCACAGGAAGAACTGCCAATCAAAGACAGTAATCAACGAGTGATCGATTATGTGAAAGAGATAGGAGAGTATGTGCAGACAAGAGACGGCAGAATCAGTGCGTCGCAGATGCTGGAGCGGTTCCTGTTCACGCCTGATATGCAGTACACTCCGATTTCCAAACTCTCCGGTGGAGAAAAGCGGCGGCTGTATCTGCTGTCCGTGCTGGTCAGCGGGGCAAATGTACTGATTCTTGATGAGCCGTCGAATGATGTGGATATCCCGACGGTTACGATTCTGGAAGATTATCTGAATGCATTTTCCGGTATTGTAATCACGGTTTCTCATGACAGGTATTTTCTGGATAATATAGTGGATCGCATCTTTGAATTTGACGGAAACGGAACACTGCGTCAGTACGAGGGCGGTTATACGGACTATCGGGAAGCGAAAGAGCGAAGATTCGGAGAGACGGGAGCGATATCCAGTGTGCCGGGTGGAGAAAAAGAGAAGAAAGAAAGATCTACCGGAAAGGACTGGAAGCAGAACCGACCGACCAAATTGAAGTTTACTTATAAAGAACAGAGAGAGTATGAGACCATAGACGATGATATAGCAGTGTTAGAGGAGAAAATCGAAAAGCTGAACGACGATATGGTAAAAAATGCGACGAATTCCGGAAAACTGGCAGAAATTATGCGGGAAAAAGAAGCTGCGGAAGCACAACTGGAAGAAAAAATGGATCGCTGGGTGTATCTCAACGATCTGGCGGAACAGATTGAAGCGCAGAAAAGTGGAAACTACTTTTCTGTAAAGTAACAAAGAATGTGCCTTGACACGCTCTAGAGCGTGTCTGAAAAATCATTTCCGCAATCTGCAAGCCCCACTTTGCGGTATATTTTACCCTCATTCGGTTGCCGTAGCCCGCTACGCCGCCCTCATTCGGATAAAATCTCCCACAAATTGGGACTCGCAACTCACGAAAAGTCTTTTT
>NZ_JALFPR010000112.1:0-4013 GCF_022785585.1 Oliverpabstia sp.
CCGCAATCTGCAAGCCCCACTTTGCGGTATATTTTACCCTCATTCGGTTGCCGTAGCCCGCTACGCCGCCCTCATTCGGATAAAATCTCCCACAAACTGGGACTCGCAGCTCACGAAAAGCCTTTTTCAAACACGCTCTAGAGCGTGTCTGAAAAAATATAAGAAGCAGTTATTTCTGTACAAAAGTAAGAGTACAGAAATAACTGCTTTTTTTACTTTACGGGAAAGAACTATCAGCCCGCACAGAAAACAGCTCATGAAGATGGATACGATGGCATCCGGGGGACAGAATCGGTGATGTTGGTAAATACATACAAAAAACAAAGATGAAAATTATGCTTTTTGGCACTGGATTTTTCAGGAAAAAAGATATAAACTCAACTTATGATTAAGATACAATCAAAAGTAAAAAACGAAACTCAATGTATCCACAGAAGAAAAAGATTTATGTGGATAACAGATAACAGAAAAAAGAAAGAGGAGGATATTTACCATGAAATTAACACTGGATGGAATCAAAGATCGTCAGGCATGGGAAAAAGCAGGTATCAAACTGCCGGGGTACGATGTGGAAGCAGTATCGAAGAAAGCAAAAGATGCACCGGGATGGGTACATTTTGGAATCGGAAACATTTTCCGTGTTTTCATCGGTGGAATTGCAGACGGACTTCTGGAAGAAGGTGTCCTGGATCGAGGCATTACCTGTGTGGAGACCTTTGATTACGATGTGATAGATAAGATCTATAAACCTTATGACAATCTGAGTATGAGCGTGATCCTCCACGGTGACGGAACCAGAGAATACAAAGTTATGGGAGCGCTGGCAGAGGCGGTAAAAGCACAGTCACCCGATCCGGAACAGTGGAACCGTCTGAAGGAAATCTTCAAAGCAAAATCCCTGCAGCTGGTTTCTTTCACGATCACAGAAAAAGGCTATGCCCTGCAGAAAGCAGACGGCAGCTGGTTCCCGTTTGTGGAAGCAGATATCAACAACGGCCCGGACAGAGCCACCGGAGCAATGGCGGTTCTGACAGCGATGTTATATGAACGTTATAAAGCAGGAAAATATCCGATCGCTCTGGTTTCCATGGACAATTGCTCCAAAAACGGCGCGAAACTGCGGGAGTCTGTACTGACGATGACCGAAGAATGGAAGAAACACGGTTTTGTGGAGCAGGATTTTATGGATTATGTGAGTGATGAAAGCATAGTTGCCTTCCCGTGGACGATGATCGACAAGATCACCCCACGTCCGAGTGAACAGATTGCAGCAGATCTGGAAGCGATTGGTGTAGAAGATATGCAGCCGGTGATCACCGGAAAGAAGACCTATATTGCTCCGTTTGTCAATGCGGAGAAACCACAGTATCTGGTCATTGAAGACAGCTTCCCGAACGGTCGCCCGGCACTGGAAAAGGGATTTGGCGTATATATGGCGGACAGAGAAACCGTGAATCTGTCTGAACGCATGAAAGTGACAGTATGTCTGAATCCGGTACATTCTGCCACCGGTCCGCTGGGTGTAGTACAGGGATATGAACTGTTTGCGCATATGTTAAATACAAACGAAGACATGATGAAGATGGCACGAATGATCGCCTACGACGAAGGCCTTCCGGTCGTTCCGAACCCGGGCATCCTTTCCCCGCAGGCATTTGTGGATGAACTGTTTCATGACCGGTTCCCGAATGAATATCTGGGTGATACCAACATGCGTCTGTCAGTAGATGTATCTCAGATGGTTGGTATCCGCTTTGGCGAAACCATCAAGGCTTATGTAAAGAAATTCGGAGATGCTTCCCGGCTGACTGCTATTCCCCTTGGAATAGCCGGATGGCTGCGCTACATGCTGGGTGTAGACGACGAAGGAAATACATATGAGCTTGCTCCGGATCCTATGAACGAAGAGATTCAGGAACAGTTCAAAGATATCGTGGTTGGAAAACCGGAGACTTTTACGAATCAGCTGAAATCGATTCTTTCCAACGAAAGACTGTTTTTCACAGACCTGTATAAAGACGGTGTGGGAGAAAAAATTGAGACCATGTTCCGTGAGATGCTTGCGGGACCGGGAGCCGTGAAAGCTACGATCCATAAATATGTAAACCAATAAAATAATGAAAAAGGGAAAAGGACTGCTGTTCGGTAGGATATTATTCTGCCCCCAGCAGTCTTTTTGATTGCATTGCATACCAATAATTGGTCCGGTGGATCAATTTTGATTTACACGGGCAATGAGCCAAAGTCCGTGCCTGCACGAAAAACTCGCGGAGAGTGTTTCTCATAGTTCAAGCTGTGTGGATAGGACATCCGGGGAAAAGTAAACGGGAAAAAGCTGCTTCCATATATTGTAGTAGAATGAAAAATCATCAGGAACGGAACATGAATAATCAGAAAACCGGCAACACTTTAAATCTTGCTCTCGATGCCACATCCAGGGAACGGGAAGCATCGATGAATCTGAACGCAGGGTATGAAAAAGACACACAGAGGTGGAAGCTGATCATTCGTTACTTCGGGGCGGCATCGGAGCTTGAGACGGATGAGATTGTTATTACACCCCTTCTTGGAAATTATGGAATTGCAGATATTCCACAGGATCAGATCGAAGGGTTTGCACAGAATCCAGCGGTAGAGTATATCGAAGCACCGAAGAGATTGTATTTTGCTGCATATGAAGGCAGGCAGACTTCCTGTGTGAATCCGGTCCAGAATCAGTCGCCGTATCTGTTTGGTAAAGGGATTCTGATTGCCTGTATCGATTCGGGCGTGGATTATACGCATCCGGACTTTCGGAACGAGGATGGATCCACACGGATCCTGCGGCTGTGGGATCAGTCGATCCCGGGCAATCCCCCCAAAGGGTATCGGATCGGCAGTGAGTACACACAGGAGCAGATCAATCGGGCACTGGAAGCGAATACGATGGCAGAAAGAGAGGCGCTGGTTCCAAGCATAGATACGAGTGGTCACGGGACGGCTGTGCTGGGGATCGCAGCGGGAAATGGAAGAGAAAGTCAGGGAACGGAGCGTGGCGTAGCACCAGAGAGCAGTCTGCTGGTGGTGAAGCTGGGGATCCGGGAACCGAATGGATTTCCCAGAACCACAGAACTGATGCAGGGGGTGGACTATGCGATCCGTACCGCACAGGAGCTTCAGATGCCGGTGGTGATCAATCTGAGCTTCGGAAACAGTTATGGAGCACATAACGGAACCTCTCTGGTGGAAACGTATCTGAATCAGGCAGTTGGGTATGGTCGTGTGACACTCTGTGTGGGAACCGGTAATGAAGGAAATCGGGCAGGGCATACGGCGGGCCGCGTACGACAGGGAGAAAATTATGAGGCAGAACTGGGGATCGGAACTTATGAACCGGCTATGAACCTGCAGATCTGGAAAAACTATCAGGATCAGATGGAGATTGCCCTGGTACATCCGGACGGAACGATTATCGGTCCGCTGGAACAGACGCTGGGAACACAGAGATACCGGCATGCCGGAACACAGCTTCTGATTTATTATGGAAAACCGTCTCCTTACAGCACTTCGCAGGAAATCTACATCGATTTTCTTCCCACAGAAAGTTATATTGACAGCGGCATCTGGCGTATACATCTGATTCCGCGCCGTATCCTGCAGGGAGAATTCTCCATGTGGCTTCCCGGTGGAAAAACAGTAGGGGAAGCCACCCGCTTCTACCGCCCGACCCCGGAAACCACACTTACGATTCCCTCCACCGCGCTGTCTGCCATCTCCGTAGCAGCCTACGATTCCCGCCGCCAGTCCTACGCCGATTTCTCCGGCCGCGGTTACACCCGCCTCCCTGTTCAGATCAAACCGGACCTTGCCGCTCCGGGCGTCGATATCCGTGCACCACGTCCGGGCGGTGGTTATCAGACGGTCACGGGAACCTCCTTTGCAACACCCTTTGTCAGCGGAGCGGCAGCACTTCTGATGGAATGGGGGATTGTGCGGGGAAATGACCCGTATCTGTATGGGGAGAAGGTGAAGAG
>NZ_JALFPR010000047.1:0-56761 GCF_022785585.1 Oliverpabstia sp.
AATAAAAGACTTGCTCTCTTTTTCATTATCATTCTCCTCTCAAATGGGATCTCTTTCCTTATACCTGTCTTATTCTAGTACAATAACAGGGGCTTTTCAAGCCTAAAAAGCAGATATTCAGCAAATCGTAAGAAACAGATCACCTGCTTTCTTTATTAAGGCACTTATACTTATACGCTATAAGAAACACACTACGCGAATTTCATAAGTTATCGCGGCAGTCGCCAATGACTCGTGCAAGCACGGACTTTGGCTCGTTGCTCGCGTAAATCAAAATTGATTCACTGAATCAATTATTGATATGCAATATAACGAAAAACAGATCAGAAGACTTCTTCTGATCTGTTCGATGTATTTATCTTTTTGCATCTGCATCCGTAGGATCCCAGTTCTGACTTGCCGGAATCTTAATAGTCGGTGCTTTGTCAAACGGTGTGTACTCGGTATCCGAAATATCAACTCTTGTGTACAGACCACAATTATCATAGATCCATTTTGCATCTCGTACACAAAGCCGTACACATCCATGGGATGCCGGCTGACCTAACATATTATAATTTCCAGCTGCCAGCGCATAAGTTGGATCCGGATTACTGCAGGCTACCGAATGGAACCAGTCACCATAATTATTAATCTGTGTTCCATATTTACCCCAAGACGATCCCATCAACTCTACTGGATTCTGTTTCTTCAGGGTTGCATAGGTTCCTGCATGTGTTGGTGTTCCTGCTTTACCTACCGAGCAGGTAAATGTTTTTACCGGAATACAATAATTACCGGTTTCATTTGCCGCATATACAGTAACCTGACACTTAACTCTGTTTACGGTAATTCTGTAGCTGGACTGTTTCCCAATCAGCTTGTCTACATCCTGTACCATTTTCCCATCTGTGCCAAAGTAGAATTTATAACCATCTACATATTTCCATCCGGTTGTCATGGCACCGTCTGCGCCAAAGTAATACCAGCTTCCATTAATTCTCTTCCAGGAATTTGTCAGTTTGCTTCCATCCGGTCTCTGATAGTACCAGGTATTTCCGGATTTCACCCAGTTGGCATTAGCATCCGGGTCATAATTAGGAATCCATTTTCCATCTGCTCCAACCCAGTAAGAACCAACCCAGGTGTTCGTCAGCATATCACCGTTTCCACCGACATAATAGTTACCGATCCAGCGATTGCTGTACATAGCACCACTTCCGCCAAAATAATACCATTTGTTGTTGATCAGATGCCAGCCGGCACCCATCATATCACCATTGCCCGGATTCAGGTAATACCAGGTTCCTCCCAGATTGATCCAACCGGTTGCCATCGCTCCGCTTCCCGTCAGATAATACCAGGTTCCTCCACGATTCAGCCAGCCGGTCTGCATCGCTCCGCTTCCATTGGAATAATACCATGCACCATTCACCTGATACCAGCCAATTTTCATATCACCATTGCCCGGGTTCAGGTAATACCAGGTTCCTCCCAGATTGATCCAACCGGTTGCCATCGCTCCGCTTCCCGTCAGATAATACCAGGTTCCTCCACGATTCAGCCAGCCGGTCTGCATCGCTCCGCTTCCATTGGCATAATACCATACACCTTTCACCTGATACCAGCCGGTTTTCATAGCACCGTTTTCCCCCATGTAGTACCAGGTTCCGCCAACATTGATCCAGCCGGTTGCCAGAGATCCGTTTCCATTTACCCAGTACCAGGTTCCGTTCAGCAGATACCAGCCGGTAGTACTTAACATTGCGCCGCTTCCATCACTGTAGAACAACTGTCCGGTTGCATCCTTATAGAATCCGGTGAGCATTCTTCCGTCTGCCGGATTCAGATAATACCACTTACCATTGATTACTCTCCAGCCGGTTGCCACCCTTCCGTTTTCGATCCAGTACCAGGCACCATTCATCTGCTGCCAATTATTTCCCAGCTGTCTTGCTGTTCCTGCCTGCACATCAAAATAATAGGCAACGCCGTTTACTGTCTGGAATCCGTTCTGTGGTACTCCTTCTGCATTCAGAAAATAGGTTTTTCCATTTATTCCTGTCTGCATACCGGTTTTCGAAGTATCTCTGCTTCCGTCAGCTTTCAGGAAATACCAGCTTCCGTTGATCTGCTGCCAGTTCACTTTAGAAGTGTCTCTGGTTCCATCGTTTTTCAGCATATACCATCTGTTTTCAATCTGATACCAGCCAGCATTCTGAATAGCCGCCACACCTTTGTCGGCTTTCATCCATACATTTTCAATCTGCACCCAGCCTGTTTTAGAAGTATCAATGGTTCCATCCTCTTTCAGATAATACCAGTCTTCTTCCGGCTGCTGCCATCCTGTTTTTTTTCCGGTATTTACCGCTTTTCCATCTGATCCCAGATAATGCCATGCACCGTTTTCATCTGCTTCCTGTGCCCAGCAATCTTTCAACATACTTCCAAGAGTATCTGTGGAAGGATCGTTTCCTTCTTTGGAAAAATAGTACAAACCCGGATCGAGTTTAACTGCTGACGGATCTGTTGCTGACGGATCTGTTGCTGAAGCATCCACTTTGACGTATCCGGTCGTCATATCACCGTCTTTATTAATATAGTATGTTTTTCCGTCATTGGTATAGAATGTGTCACGTGCATCACTCAGTTTTAACCGCCAGACCTCTCCACCATCAGTTTTATGTTTTTCCCATGTCGGTGCAACTTCTTTTTCTGCCCCGGCAGCATCTGCAGATTTTTCTTCATCCTGTATCTGTGGAATCTGAGCTGCATCTGTCTCATTTTCTTTCGATGCTTCCTGCTCTTGTTCATTCTCGACAGAATCCTGTGTAACAGTAGTACCTGTTACATTTTCTGCTGCTACCGCCGGAACAGCCACCGATAATGACAGTACAATTCCCAAAGCGAATAATATGCCTCTTCTCTTTTTCATCTGTTCCCCTCCTGTATTTTTCCGTACATACAAATGTACATTTTTTATTTATTGTATTATACTTATATTAATATTCTAATCATATTTCGTTACAGATTTCTTACATTTCCGTCTCTTTATGTGTTTTTTGGTTGCAGCCTTTTCTCCCCCACACCATTTTTCTTGACATTCCCTGAAAACTGCACTACAATCGTAACGTTATTATTGTGTTTTATTCACAGGAGGATTCTTTCGTTATGGTAAAGTCTGAGTTCGATGACTGCTTTCAAAACGGAAATTATGATGCGCTCCGTCCTTATCATGTAGACAATGCCATCATCCTTGCCGCCGGTATGTGTTCCCGGTTCAAACCTCTGTCTGATACGAAGCCTAAAGCTTTTCTGAAAGTCAAGGGAGAGATTCTTATTGAAAGGATGATCCGTCAGCTGATCGAGGCTGAGATTCCGGAAATCTATATCGTGGTTGGTCATCAAAAAGAAGCATTTTCTTATCTGGCAGAAAAATATGGTGTGTATCTGATTGAAAATACAGAGTATGCAGTCCGAAATAATCTTTCATCTATTTATGCCGCACGAAAAGTGCTGAAGAATTCCTATATCTGTTGTTCTGATCTGTACTGTATGGAAAATATTTTTGATTCTTATGTATATGAATCTTATTACGCCGGTACTTTTTCTTCAGAAAAAACAGACAAGTTATGTGTTACTACCGGTTTTAACGGAAAAATTTCCCGTATTCGAAAAGGTGGCAGCAATTGCTGGTATATGACCGGTCCCGCTTACTGGGATAATCAGTTTTCTGCCCGTTTCTGTGAACTGATGCAGAAAGAATACGATGACCCTGGCTCAAAAGACCTCAGTTGGGAAGCTTTTTACAGTAATCATCTGGACGAACTTTCCCTGACTCTTCGAAAATATCCAGAAGGTATTGTCCGGGAGTTTAACAGTCTCGATGAACTCTGTCTTTTCGATACTTCCTATATCCCCTACAGGGATTCGCTGAAAGCAACCTGATCGTTCCCTGATCATTTATCGCCTTTTATACGGGCAGGAACTCTCTCCGTATCTGTGTACACCGGAACGAGTATTGTCTGATTTTGTTTATCCTGCAATACCAATCTGCTGTTTTGCTTCCTGAAGTCGTTGCTCAAACTGACGGTAAAAATCCCGTTTTCCATCATAGGGTTTCTGATAAAACAGTGTCAGCAGATACAGATGAAGTTTCTTTACCAGTGCTTCCTGTGAAATCCCCTCCAACACCTTCCGGGCATCTTTCTGAAAATAGTGCCACTGTGCCACAAAGTTCTCATATCTTCCGATCTCTTCCACGCCCAGCCAGTTTTTGATCTTTACTTTGGACTTCGGCTCTTTTTTGCACTCATATATCTGAAGAAAATACTGAAATCCACCTTCACCGTCATAGCATCTTCCCAGTGGAAATAACCGACAGATCCCCGGGCGGATCGCATGGATGTTACAGCGGCCTTTTTCATTTAAAAACGGACACTGTTCTTCTTTTCCGGTCATCTTCATATTCGGCTGGATAAATCCGTCCACCACCTGAAGTTCCACACAGGTACTTAAAAGATCTTCAAACGTACATTCCAATCCTGTTGTCAGCCGGTAAATATCCATTGGATCCAGAAAAATCGAGTTTCCCATCCCCCGACAGCAGTCACAACACCCCTGACATTCACCGCATCCTGCCTTTACCATATCTTTATTTGTATATAATTTTCCATCAGATATTTTCTTTAAATCAATTTCTCTTTCCATAATTTCCTCATCTATTCTTTTTCTTGCGCCTTTGTTCTTTCCATATTATAATGAGTTCTGACAGCTGTAACAGCTGAAAAATGAAAAGAAAAAGGAGCGTTTATCATGTCAAATCCTGTTATTACGATCACAATGGAAAACGGTGATGTGATGAAGGGCGAACTCTATCCTGAAATCGCACCAAATACCGTCAACAACTTTATCAGCCTGGCAAACAAACATTTCTACGATGGAAAAATCTTTCATCGTGTCATTCCCGGTTTCATGATCCAGGGCGGATGCCCGGAGGGAACCGGTATGGGTGGTCCCGGATACTCCATCAAAGGAGAATTTGCACAGAATGGTTTTGCCAACGATCTGAAGCACACCCCTGGTGTTCTGTCCATGGCACGTGCCATGCATCCGGATTCTGCGGGAAGTCAGTTCTTCATCATGCATGAGACCTCCCCTCATCTGGATGGTGCTTATGCAGCCTTCGGTAAGATCACAGAAGGTCTTGATGTCATTGACAAAATCGCCAAAGTGCCAACTGATTTCCGTGACAGACCACTGGAAGATCAGGTGATTGCAACTATTGTAATCGACACACTGGGCGAGACTTATCCGGAACCGGTGACTGTTTAATCCGGAAGTTTCAAAACAATTGATCTGTCAAAACGCAGGGAAAACGTCGGTGTCATTTTCGGCACCGGCGTTTCTCACCCTCTCAGTTCATCCCCCATCAGTATCTTCCCGTTCCACACCGCATAATAGCAGCTATCCACAATCTCCTGACTGGCCCGTGCATTTGTTGCCTCTGTCAGCAATTTTTGAAAGTGTTCTGTCTCACTCATTGGAAGAAGTACCTGAAACCGTACTTTATCCGTATACTCAGACTCAAGCACCGGAATTTTATTTTCTCCGATCAGATACTGGATCTTTCCCACCCCGTTGTAATCCGTTCCGATCTCCAGGATATTTCCATACTGTTTTTCGATCAGATCACTCTGTGCCAGACCTTCCTGTACCGCCTTCGAATACGCACGTACAAGTCCTCCGGTTCCCAGAAGCGTTCCACCAAAGTATCTTGTTACCACAACCGCTGTGTTATACAGCTCTTCTCCGAGTAACACATCCAGCATGGGTTTTCCTGCTGTTCCACTTGGTTCTCCATCATCGCTGCATCGCACGCATTCTCTCCGCTCTCCGATCACATAGGCAAAACAGTTATGGGTGGCATTCCAGTACTTTTTCTTCATCTCTTCAATAAATGCCAGCGCTTCTTCTTCTGTCTCCACAAGACGTACCGTAGCAATAAAGCGGGATTTCTTTTCAATAATTTCCCCTTCTTTTCCACGATAGACTGTTTTATATCGCTCCAACATGGTAATTCTCCTTATAAGTATCATTCATTGTTTTTTTATTATAGGGGATTTTCCTTTCTGGATGCAAGGAAAATGTGAACTTTTTAATTCAGTCTTTTATTGAATTTTGAAATTTGCTATAATAAGCAGGATAAAGGAGGTACACAAATGAATTTTGGAAAAAATTCCACCCAGAAAAAGCGAAAACAACTGTCTTCCGCCTCCTCGAAAAGAGGAAAACGGGCGGGTGTCACTTTTCTGCGCATTCTGTTTCTGAGTTTTGCTGCAGTATGTGTGATCTTCTGTTGCATGGGGATTGGCGCCTTCCGTGCTATTCTCGATACTGCTCCGGATATCTCTGATGTAAACATCATGCCCAGTGGAAATGCCACCTTCGTGTATGATGCAGATGGTAATCAGCTTCAGAAACTGTCCGCTCCCAATGCCAACCGTATGTCGGTATCGATCAGCAAGATTCCGCTGAATATGCAGCATGCAATCGTTGCCATCGAGGATGAACGTTTTTACGAACATAATGGAATTGATATCCAGGGAATTTTACGTGCTTTTGTAAACGGTGTCTCCCATGGATTTCATTTTAATGAGGGCGCCAGTACTCTGACACAGCAGCTCCTGAAAAATAATGTATTTACCAACTGGACCAACGAAGGTAAGATCGAACGTTTCAAGCGTAAGATCCAGGAACAGTATCTGGCACTTCAGCTGGAAGCTTCCCTGACTGCCGAAGGAATGGATACCAAAAGTGTAATTCTGGAAAATTATCTGAATACCATCAATCTGTCTGCGGGAACTTATGGTGTTCAGGCCGCGGCTCAGCGCTATTTTGGAAAAAACAGTGAAGATCTGACACTTTCCGAATGTGCCGTACTTGCTGCGATCCCCCAGAATCCTTATGCATATAATCCGATTCGTTTTCCGGAAGAAAATGCAAAACGTCGCAAAAAGGTACTGACCAATATGCGGAATCAGGGATATATTTCCGAAGCAGAATATCAGGAAGCGCTTGCTGACAACGTCTATGAACGGATCCAGGAAACAGATTCTTCCCAGGAAACCGCTACCCCGTACTCTTATTTCATTGATGAACTGACCTCACAGATCATTACCGATCTGCAGGAACAGAAAGGCTATACAAAAGTACAGGCACAAAATGCACTTTACAGTGGTGGTCTTCGGATCTATACCACACAGGATCCGGCAATTCAGTCTATCCTGGATGAAGAATATCAAAATGAAGAAAACTTCCCGGCTCATATACAGCTCGGTATCGACTGGGCCCTGACAGTGCAGAAAGCAGACGGAACCATCCAGAACTATAGTAAAGAAATGATGAAACTATATTTCAAAGATCATGGAGAAGATAATTTTGATCTTTTATTTGACTCCGAAGAAGAAGCACAACACTATGTGGATGAATATAAAGCAGCCGTCGTTGGTGAAGGTGAAACTATTCTTGCCGAACGAATCAGCTTTGCTCCTCAGCCACAATCTTCTATGGTTATCATTGACCAGCACACCGGATATGTCAAAGCTCTGGTCGGAGGACGTGGTGAAAAGACTGCCAGTCTTACTCTGAACCGGGCAACCGATACCTACCGCCAGCCTGGTTCTACTTTCAAACCGCTGGCTGTTTACGGACCTGCTATCAATGATCTTGGACTTACTCTGGCAGACACTTATGTGGATCAGGCCATCACTTATGAGAATACAAACCGCCCGGTTAAAAATGCCTACAGCGGTTATCGCGGTACCATGACGATCCGTGATGCTCTCAAGTATTCCTGTAATACCATTGCCGTACAGTGCTTCCGTGATGTGACCCCACGACTTGGATATACGTATCTGAAAGATCTAGGGTTCGAAAAAGTTACCGATCACGAAGTAATCAACGGTCAGGTTTTCGATGACGCCAGAGAACCTACTGCCCTGGGCGGTATCACCAACGGTGTTTCCACATTGGAACTGACTGCTGCCTACGCTGCAATCGCTAACGGTGGTACTTACACCAAACCGGTATTTTATACCAAGATTCTGGATCAGAACGGGGATGTGGTACTGGAAAACAAACCAAAAACAACCGAAGTCTTCCGTGAAAGCACCGCTTATCTGCTCACAAGTGCTCTCGAAAGTGTTGTCAACGATGAGGGTGGTACCGGTAACGGTCTGAAACTGGATAATATGCCGGTAGCAGGTAAGACAGGTACAACTTCTGCAACCCGTGACGTGTGGTTTGCAGGTTTTACACCATATTACACCTGTGCCGTATGGGCAGGTTATGACACCAACGAATTTCTGGAAGATGACTGCAAATCTTTCCATAAAAACTTGTGGAAAAAGGTTATGGGCCGGATTCATGCGGATCTTCCTTATGTGGATTTCGAGATTCCTTCCACTGTAAAGCAGGCTACGATCTGTACCTCCAGCGGACTGCTGGCAGGTTCCGGATGCCCAACCCGTACAGAATATTTTGAAACTTCTACAATTCCTACTGTGCGGTGTACCCGCCATTATGTGGCTCCTACACCACCTCCATTGCCCTCACCGGAAGCAAGTCCTTCCGACTCTGAGATCAATACAGATGGTGATACCACTACCGGAGAAACCACAGATTCTGCGACCGGAGATGGCACAACAACAGATGCCGGTGCTGGCGCAACACCGTCGGATACCGGTGGCACCGATGCTGCACCACCGGATGCTTCTGCTCCGGCTGCAGGCGGTGATCCTGCCACTCCGGATACCGGCGGACAGGATGCAGCTCCGGCCGCCTGACAGATCCACATAACAGATGGAATCATAATTAGTCCACCGGACCGGTTATCGCGATACAATGCAACAAAAAGAACGGATACAATACCATGTTTTTCATGGATTTGTATCCGTTCTTTTTGTTATTCAGACGTAACTGTTCAGTACCATCACAGTGACTACTGAATAGTTACATTCAGACAACGATTTCATCTCATTGTTTGTTTTTATTTTCATCTAAGCGACTACCAGTTTTGCAGCTCCGTAGATTCCGGCATCGTTGTCCAGTTTTGCCAGAACGATCGGAGTGTCTTTACAGCTGATGAAAGCGTGTTCTTTGTAGTAGCCTGCCACTGCATCTATCAGAGGCTGACCTGCTTTGGATACACCACCACCAATAACAATTACTTCCGGGTCTACTACGCAGGTAAAAACAGCCAGTGCCGTTCCCAGATACTCGGCAAATTTATCTACGATCTGTTTTGCTACACTGTCGCCTTCTTTATATGCGTCAAAGATGGTTTTTGCACTGAAATTATCCAGATGCAGTTTTGTCTCAGCAGTATTTTCTGCCATGATTTTTTTACCGATTCTTACGATACCGGTAGCAGAAGCCAGCTGTTCCAGACAACCTTTATTTCCACAGTTACAGCTTTCGGTTTCTTCCGGTTCCACAAAGGCATGTCCGATTTCTCCACCTGCTCCATGTGCTCCGGTGACAATCTTACCGTCCACAATAATACCGCCGCCGACACCGGTTCCCAGTGTAGCCATGATCAGGTTCTTTGTACCTTCTCCACCGCCTTTCCACATCTCACCAAGAGCTGCAACGTTGGCATCATTTCCTACTTTTACCGGAATCTGATCCAGCAGTTTTTCCAGATCATCTGCCAGCATGGTATATCCCCAGTGCAGATTAACTGCCACCTGTACTTCTCTTTCTTTTACAACAGGTCCCGGAACACCTACACCCACACCGGTAACTTCTGTTTTTTCAATTCCTTTTTCTTCCATTTTTTTCAGGATCGTTTCTGCTACATCCGGAAGGATTGCTTTTCCATTTTCTTCTGTACGGGTTTTGATCTCCCATTTTTCCAGAAGTACACCTTCTGTTGTAAATAATCCGCATTTTACGGTTGTTCCTCCGATATCAATTCCAAAACAATAACTCATCTTTTTAGTCCTCCTTCTTTTTTGCCAGGTTCGCCTGTACACGGTTATACAGTTCCTGTGCCGCATTATATCCCATCTTTTTCTGACGGTGGTTGACTGCCGCAGATTCCACGATAACAGCCAGATTTCGACCCGGACGGATCGGCAGAGAATGGCACACCACTTTATTGCCAAGGATCTCTGTATATTCTTCTTTCAGTCCCAGACGGTCGTATTCTTTATCCCGGCTCCATTCTTCCAGTTTGATGACCAGATCGATGGACTGGGTATTTTTTACACTTTCCACACCAAACAGCGTCTTCACATCAATGATACCGATACCACGCAGTTCAATAAAATGCCGGGTGATATCCGGTGCAGTTCCCACCAGTTCCACATCACTGACTTTGCTGATCTCCACCACATCATCACTTACCAGACGATGACCGCGTTTGATCAGCTCCAGAGCTGCTTCACTCTTACCGATACCGCTCTCACCCATGATAAGAACACCTTCGCCATATACATCCACCAGTACACCATGAATGGAGATACACGGTGCCAGCTGTACATTCAGCCAGCGGATAATCTCTGCCATGAAATTGGATGTGGTTTTTTCGGTTACAAGAATCGGCACATTGTACTTTCTTCCCATATCCAGCATATCTTCATCCGGTTCCGTCATCGTCGTAAAGATCACACAGGGAATCTGTTTGGATACAAAATTCTCAAAACTGCGTTTTCGCTCTTCCGGATTCAGGTGCATCAAATAAGTATACTCTACATAACCGATAATCTGTACACGTTCAGAGGCAAAATGTTCAAAATATCCTGTCAGCTGAAGGGCCGGTCTGTTAATATCCGGAAGAGTGATGCGTACATGCTCCATGTCCACTTCCGGCGTAAGATTCTTCAGGTTCATTTCTTGAACCAGTTTGGTCAGTTTTACAGCCTTCATATCTCGCTCTCCTTTTTCAAAACTTTATAAATATCTTATCACATGAAACCTCAAACTGCAAGAAATCAACCATCAAGAATGAAAAAATTGGTACACTTTTTGTGCAGACTGCCGATTCATCGACGGAACATTGCCAAGTTCCTCTTCACTTGCCACCCGGATCTCCTCGATAGATTTGAAATATTTCATCAGTGCCTTTCTCCGTGTCGGCCCGATACCCTCAATATCATCCAGAATCGAATGGATCTGTCCCTTGCTTCGAAGCAGACGGTGATATTCAATAGCGAACCGATGCACTTCATCCTGGATCCTCGTAATCAGTTTAAACCCCTCACTGGTGTGACTGATAGGAATCTCATGCTCCTGATAGTACAGACCCCTTGTCCGGTGATTGTCATCTTTGACCATACCGCATACCGGAATCGTAAGCCCGAGTTCCGCCAGTACCTGTTCTGCCACATGCACCTGTCCCTTTCCACCATCCATCAGGATCAGGTCCGGGAACTGACTGAAACCACTGAATTCCTCTTCTTCTTTGTCTTTTTGTTCCTCAATTCCTCTCCGGAACCGCCTTGTCAGCACTTCTTCCATGCTGGCGTAATCGTCCGGTCCCTGTACAGATTTGATCTTAAACTTGCGATAATCGTTTCTTTTCGGTTTTCCTTTTTCATAAACCACCATGGAACCTACCGACTCAAATCCGCTGATGTTGGAGATATCATAGGACTCTACCCGCTGCAGACTGTCCAGTTCCAGAAGATCGCAGATTTCTTTCATAGCTCCGATTGTTCTTCCCTCTTCCCGTTTCAGTTTCTCCTTATCCTGGGTCAGTACCATTCGTGCATTCCTTGCTGCCAGTTCCACCAGTTTCTCTTTCGTTCCCTTTTTCGGCACCCTGATATGCACTTTCTGTCCCCGTTTTTTACTGAGCCACTCCTCCAGCACTTCAATCTCATCAATATCTCTTTGCAGCATCAGCTCTTTCGGGATAAACGGTGTCCCTGCATAGAACTGTTTCACAAAATTCAGAAGAATCTGCGATGGTGTGGCATCTGCTGCGATCCGCAGATAGAAATGATCTCTTCCGATCATTTTACCTTCCCGGATAAAAAACACCTGTACCACTGCATCTTCTTCATCCATCGCCATCGCGATCACATCCTTATCCTCTCCCTGACTTCCGGTGATCTTCTGACGCTCACCGATCTTCTGTACACTCTGCATCAGATCCAGATATTCCCCGGCCTCCTCAAAACGCAGCTCTTCTGATGCCGCAAGCATCTTCTCTTCGAGTTCTTTTAACAGTTTTTTATAATCCCCGTTCAAGAAATCCAGCACCCCCTCAATCTGCTTCTGATACTCCTCTTTGGAAATATACCCCTGACACGGTGCCTTACACTGTTTGATGTGATAATACAGGCAGGGGCGCTCCTTGCCGATATCCCGTGGCAGATTCCGGTTGCAGGTACGGACATGGTAGAGCTTGCGGATCAGCTCCATCGAATCCTTGACCGCATTGGAACTGGTGTACGGTCCGAAATATTTTGCTTTGTCCTTTTTCATCTGCCGCACAAACAGTACCCGTGGATATTCCTCATTAACCGTCACTTTCAGATACGGATAAGTTTTGTCGTCCTTGAGCATCGTGTTGTACTTCGGCCGGTGTTCCTTGATCAGGTTACACTCCAGCACCAGAGCCTCCAGCTCGGAATCTGTGATGATGTACTCAAACCGGGCGATCTGCTGCACCATCTGTTCTTTCTTGATTCCAAGATTTCTGCTGCTTTGAAAATACTGCCGGACCCTGTTTTTCAGACTGATGGCTTTTCCCACATAGATGATCGTATCTTTCGCATCGTGCATAATGTAAACTCCCGGTTTTCCCGGCAGTTTTTTCAGTTCTTCCTGTATATCAAACATAACCCCTGTTTTCCCTTCTTTCCTATGTTTCTCAGATCTCTGTTTTTGAAAAAAGGAAAATGGCGCAGTCTCCTGTTCCATTTTCCTTTCTCTTTGCCTGCCTTCCGGCAGATATTTCTTTTATTCCTGTATCGGAGATTCCTGTGAGTCTTCCTTCACCGGATCCTGTACTTTCTTTTCTTCTGGTGTATCGACGACAGGATCCGCAGTTACTTCTTCCTCCTGCAATGCGGTTTCTGTCATCGGTTCCGCATCCGGTGTTTCCTGTGTTGCTTCCACTGCTGTTTCTGCGGGTTCCGGTTCCTTTCCCTCTGTACCTTCTGCTTCATGGAAAATCTCCATGAATTCTTTTCCGGTGATCGTCTCGCGCTCGATCAGGAATGCGGCTATCTTGTCCAGTGTTTTCCTGTGTTCGCAAAGCATCTGTTTTGCCTGCTCGTAAGACTCTTTCAGCATCTTCATCACTTCGTGATCAATCTCAGTTGCTGTTGCATCGCCACAGTTCAGAGTTGCACGGCCGTTCAGATACTCATGCTCCACACTCGCCAGTCCCATCAGTCCGAACTTTTCAGACATGCCGTACTGGGTGATCATCGCTTTCGCAATCTGCGTAGCTTTTTCAATATCATTAGATGCTCCGGTTGTTACATTCCCGAATACCACTTCTTCTGCAGCACGACCACCAAGAAGACCTACCAGCATCGCTTCCAGCTCCGCTTTGGTATTCAGATATTTTTCTTCTTCCGGTACCTGCATGACATATCCGAGTGCTCCCATGGTCCGCGGTACAATCGTAATCTTCTGCACAGGCTCCGCATCCTTCTGCAGTGCACTTACCAGTGCATGACCCACCTCATGGTAAGAAACGATCCGACGTTCTTCCTGACTGAGAATACGATCCTTCTTTTCTTTACCGACCAGGACAACTTCCACTGCTTCATAGAGATCTTTCTGAGAAACGGCTTTTCTTCCGTTCTTTACAGCAAGAATGGCTGCCTCATTGATCATATTGGCAAGATCAGATCCTACTGCTCCGGAAGTTGCCAGTGCAATCGCATCCAGATCCACGGTTTCATCCAGTGACACATCTTTTGCATGCACTTTCAGGATATTGACACGTCCTTTCAGATCCGGACGTTCCACAATAACCCGACGGTCAAAACGACCCGGACGAAGCAGTGCCGGGTCCAGAATCTCCGGACGATTGGTCGCCGCCAGGATCAGAATACCCTTGGATGAATCAAAACCATCCATCTCCGCAAGCAGCTGGTTCAGTGTCTGTTCCCGTTCATCGTTACCGCCACCATACCGGCTGTCACGGCTTTTACCAATTGCATCAATCTCATCAATAAAAATGATACACGGTGCGTTCTTCTTAGCTTCTTCAAACAAATCACGGACACGGGAAGCACCCACACCGACAAACATCTCCACAAAATCAGACCCTGACAAAGAAAAGAATGGTACATGCGCCTCTCCGGCAACTGCTTTGGCCAACAGAGTTTTTCCTGTTCCCGGAGGTCCTACAAGAAGGGCTCCTTTTGGCAGTTTTGCACCGATTGTCGTGTATTTTCCCGGATTATGCAGGAAATCCACCACTTCCTGCAAGGATTCTTTCGCTTCATCCTCACCGGCTACGTCTTTGAACGTAACACCGGTTTCTTGCTGTACATAGGCTTTGGCTTTGCTTTTTCCAACCCCCATCATTCCGCCGCCTTTGTTCATCTTTCTCATCAACCAGTTCATCAGGATAATCAGGAATACAAAGGGTACCAGCAGACTTAAAATAGTATAGATGATCGATCCGGTTGGGTCTGGCTGGATCTCATTAAAAGTGATCTTATTTCCGGTTTTCTGTTCTGCCTCCAGAAGTCTCGCTGTCAATGTTGTGCTGTCTTCCATCGCAGTGGTAGAATATTCAAATTCCACACCCTCCACTTTCTGTTCCCTTGGAACAATGGTCAGCACACCACTTTGCAGTTCTACTGATTTGACTTCTCCTTTATCCAGCATCTCCAGAAATTTATCATAAGTGATTTCTTTCGATGTGGAACTTTGTAAAATATTGCTGAACACTGTCCAGATCAGCAGGGTTGCCAGTACACAGATCAGCAGCACCAGCAGAGATGATTTATTCTTTGGGCCTCCGGGTCCGCCATTTCCATTCGGTCCCTGTCCGTTCGGCCCCTGATCGTTATAATTATTCGGTCTTTGGTCCATAATTTCCTCCTTTTAATACCTACATTATTATAAAGATTTCTTCCCGATAAATCAACTCTTTTCCCCCTTTCGTCATCGAATTTTCAAATTACTGTTTTTTTTCATTTCTGTATAGCATTTCTCGTCTCTTTTGTAGTATACTAGAGAATGTATTTTTTAACTGTCCGATAGGCGGTGTTTATAAAAGACACAGAACAGTTACGTTATTTTATTTTTTATACAGGAGGACAAGGTTAGATGAAAATCGGATTTGATAATCAAAAATATTTATCCATGCAGTCTGAACACATCCGGGAACGTATCAATCAGTTTGACAACAAACTCTACCTGGAGTTTGGAGGAAAACTTTTTGATGATTATCACGCATCCCGTGTGCTGCCCGGTTTTGCTCCGGACAGCAAACTACAGATGCTGATGCAGCTTTCTGACCAGGCAGAAATCGTTGTTGTTATAAGTGCCGGAGATATCGAAAAAAACAAAGTTCGTGGAGATCTCGGTATCACCTATGATCTGGATGTACTGCGATTGATCGAAGCATTTCGCGGAAAAGGTCTGTATGTGGGAAGCGTTGCGATCACCCAGTACACCGGTCAGAAAAGCGCAGATGCCTTCAAAAAGAAACTGGAGAACTTAGATATCCCGGTATACATTCTTTATTCCATTGACGGATATCCAAATAATGTTTCTCATATTGTCAGCGACGAAGGCTATGGAAAGAATGATTACATCAAAACCACTCGTCCTCTGGTTGTTATCACAGCTCCGGGTCCGGGAAGCGGAAAGATGGCTACCTGCCTGTCTCAGCTGTACCATGAGCAGAAACGTGGTGTTCGTGCCGGTTATGCGAAGTTTGAGACATTCCCGATCTGGAATATCCCGTTGAAGCATCCGGTTAATCTGGCATACGAAGCTGCCACTGCTGATCTGAACGATGTCAATATGATCGACCCTTTCCATCTGGAAGCTTACGGAGAAACTACAGTCAATTACAATCGTGATGTGGAAATCTTCCCGGTACTGGAAGCCATGTTTGAACGGATTTTCGGTGAATGCCCTTACAAATCTCCGACAGACATGGGGGTCAATATGGCTGGAAATTGTATCATCGATGATGAGGTATGCCAGGAGGCTTCCCGTCAGGAGATCATCCGCCGGTATTATCAGGCAAAGGCCGGACTGGTAGATGGTTCCAAAAAAGAAGACGAAGTCTTCAAGCTGGAACTGCTGATGAAGCAGGCACATATCACACCACAGGATCGTAAGGTTGTCAGTGCTGCCCTGAATCGCGCAGAACAGACCGGTGCACCGGCTGCTGCCATGGAATTGCCCGACGGTAAAATCATCACCGGAAAGACCTCTGATCTGCTGGGATCCTCTGCCGCTCTTCTTTTGAACGCACTGAAAGAGCTGGCTGGCATCTCCCATGAAACACATATTCTTTCCCCTGCTGCCATCGAACCGATCCAGATTTTGAAAACTTCTTATCTGGGAAGCCGCAACCCGAGACTGCACACCGATGAGATCCTGATCGCGCTCTCCAGCAGTACTGCTCTGAACCCGGCTGCTCAGAAAGCACTGGAACAGATCCCGAACCTGAAAGGCTGTCAGGTACACACAAGTGTGATGTTGTCTCAGGTTGATATCCAGACCTTCAAACGTCTCGGTATCCAGCTGACCTGCGAACCGATTTACGAACACAAATCAATTCTTCATAATGCATAATTGATTTACAACGCAACGAGATAAAATACGCTTTGCGAATTTGGCTCGTTGCTCGCGTAAATTTAAAAATAGCCCCGGATTTCACGCTGTATGAAATCCGGGGCTATATGTTTTTTATTTATACTTCATTTCCCGTAACTTTCCAGTATCTTCCCGGTTACGGGATACCTGCCGAGCAGCTATTATTTTTCGGTTGCATATCCATCCGGGTTCTGGCTCTGCCATCTCCAGGAATCCTGACACATCTCTTCGATGCCGTACTGAGCTTCCCATCCCAGCTCTTCTTTTGCTTTGGTAGGATCGCAGTAGCACATGGCAATGTCACCTGCACGTCTCGGTTTGATCTGGTATTTTACTTCATGACCGCATGCCTTTTCAAATGCATGAACGACATCCAGTACACTGTAACCATGTCCTGTTCCCAGGTTGTATACACGAACTTCCGGTTTTTCTTCCAGTTTTTTCAATGCTTTTACATGACCTACAGCCAGGTCTACTACATGGATGTAATCACGTACACCGGTTCCGTCCGGAGTATCATAATCATCACCGAAGACTCCCAGACATTCCAGTTTACCGATGGCAACCTGTGCAACATATGGAAGCAGATTGTTCGGGATTCCTTTCGGATCTTCACCGATCATGCCGCTCTTATGAGCACCGATTGGGTTAAAGTAACGAAGCAGGATAACATTCCATTCCGGATCTGAGGTATGCAGGTCAGTGAGGATCTGTTCCAGCATCCATTTTGTCCATCCGTAAGGGTTGGTACAGGTTCCTTTCGGGCATTCTTCAGTGATCGGGATAAATGCCGGATCTCCGTATACAGTTGCAGAAGAACTGAAGATAATATTTTTAACTCCGTGATTTCTCATGGCGTCACACAGATTCAGAGTTCCTGCAATATTATTTTCATAATACTCGATTGGTTTTACTACAGATTCTCCTACCGCTTTCAGTCCGGCAAAATGAATAACTGCGTCTACCTTCTCTTTGTCGAAGATATCGTTCATGGCTTCTTTATCACGAATATCCGCATTATAAAATACTACTTTTTTTCCTGTGATTTCTTCTACTCTCTCCAGAGCTTTCTCACTGGCATTGTACAGATTGTCCACAACAACAACGTCATAACCTGCATTCAGCAGTTCTACGCATGTATGGCTTCCGATATAACCAGCACCACCTGTAACTAAGATTCTCATTTGCTTTTCCCTCCTTAAGGAACTCATTCGAAACTGTTCATTGTCTCAACAGTTCCGTTGATTCTTATGTCTTTCTTAGTTTAGCATTATCCGTTTGAGAATTCAATGTCTTTTACAAATATTTAAAGCCCAAAAGCACATTTATATATGTATTGTCTATTATTGTTACATATCACATTTTCTTTTTCTATGCATTTGTGATACAAATCAGTACACCCACTCCCAACATACCAACAGTTCCCACAGTTGCAAGAATCTGAACGATCAGCCAGCTTTTTTCTCCCGCAATTTTACGAAATGCCTTCCACAAAAGAACCCCTATAACTGCTCCCAGAGTATTATTGATTACATCAGTAATGTCACTTGCTCCCATAGCAAGCAAATACTGCAGTGTTTCTAAAAACAGACTGAATCCTGCCCCGGCGAGGATCACTGTTCCCCCTGCTCTTTCTCGCGCCAACATACCTCCATATATTCCAAATGGTACAAAGATCAATATATTTTCCGCCAGTTCCCTGATGTTCAGATTTCCATTTAGCATCAGGCAATCTCCATAAGGAATCAGATTGATATTTCGCAAATGAGGAAGTGCATCTGGTGATGTGCTGAACTTCAATAGTATAACCCATATCACAAACGCCAGATAAATAAAAAATAATCCACCTGTCCAGTCTTTCCTCTTCATAAAAACCTCCTGTATCTTTCTAAAATATTTTGTAACTGTTTTACAGTTTCTCTGTTACGAGTTTTCCCTGGTTTACAAGGAACTATAGTAACAGCCAAATATTTAGAAAGACACAGGAGGTTTCTTAATTTTCTCTTATTCCATATAATTTTCGTAACTATTCATTCCATTTATAATAGTGGCTGAATAGTTACAAGATTTCCAGAATAGCTTTTTGTAGCGTTGTCATCCTTCCACGATCAAATAGGTTCCGTCCGGCAAAGAGAAGATTTCACTGGCTTCCAGAAGTTCTTCTTTACTCATGCCCTCAACATCCATGCCGCTTTCATCCAGATATTCTTTTACTTCTTTGATGTTTTTTACTACAACAGCCATACATTCTTCAAGAAATTCTTCTGCTTCCTCATAAGTCTCTGCCACAGGTTCATCAAAAAGCTGTCCCTGCTGTTTTAAAAAGGTTTCTACGCACTCCTTGCTGTACATTTTATTTTTCCTCCTGAATCTTCAGTAATTTTTCCGGTCGGTCGATAATTTCATCCGCATGATTCTCTTCCAGTTCTTTTCGCTCCCGAAATCCCCACAGCACTCCAATGGTGTACATCCCTGCCGCTTTTCCGGTCTTCATGTCAGTATTCGTGTCTCCCACATACATGCACTCCGACGGCTCCACCTGTAGTTTTTTCGCAATTTTCCGTGCTCCGGATGGGTCCGGCTTTTTCTTCATCCCCACTTCCAGCCCCTGGATGACTTCAAACGTATCGCTGCCAAACAGTCCGGTCACAGCCAGATATGTCGCTTCATGTGGCTTGTTGGACAATACCGCCAGCTTAACGCCTCTTCGCTTCAGTTCTTTCAGAGTCTCCTTCATCCCGTTAAATACGGTAACTTTATATAATGGATCTCTGGCAAAAATCTCACGGTATAGTCTCTGACCTTCTTCCAGGCGGCTCATATCTGCTCCCGCAGCTTTCATACACCGTTCCATCAGTACATTTCCGCCATCGCCTGCATGATATTTATAGTCCTCTACCGGCTGTGCCGGCGCTCCAAAACGCTCCAGAATCTGATTTGCAACATTTGCAATGGATTCTACCGTATCTGCCAGTGTTCCATCCAGATCAAAAATACAAGCTTTATACATTTCTGTCCTCTTCCTTTCAACCCAATCTGTCATTGCTTTGTTTTATCCGTTTTTTTCAGACAACATTCTCAGATTTCTTACATTATACTTCCTGTCACCGCCTGATGCAAGCGGAAACGCATTACTGTTCACCCTCCACCGTCTGTTCTCTTAAAAATAATCCTTTTCTTTTAACGCAAAATGGATTAGAATAGATATTATGATATGAGAGTACAAAAAAGGAGACTGACGCAAATGAATAAAAAACTTTTAAAAACTCTGACTGGACTGGCCATCGTTGGTACTGCTTTAGGTGCTGCCTTTGCCTATATAAAAAAATGTAAAGAAGTCAATGACCTCGGTGAGGAGGACTTTGATGATCTGTGGGATGGTGAAGAAGAAAACCCGGAAGTCAGCAGCTGCACCCCATGCCGCAGCTACACCACGATTCCTTCAGATTCGCCTGTTCCTGAAGACGAAAAACATATAGAAGAATCTGAAGAAGACGCTTCTGAAAAAGAAACTCCTTCTGACAATTCAGAAGACTGATTGTTCATGTAAGTTAAAAAGCGGAACGACTGCTCCTGTTTCACAGGTCTGCAGCTGTTCCGCTTTTCTTATCTTTTTATTTATTTGGCAGTTTGAAAGAACTCTTAAGAGAAACGATCCGGTTAAATACCAGCGCTCCCTCTTTGGAATCTTTTGCATCCACACAGAAAAATCCGTTTCTTACGAACTGGAAGCTGTCATATGCTTTCGCATCTTTCAGGCTCTTTTCTACATAACAGTTTTTCAGAACCGTCAGAGAGTTCGGGTTCAGGTTCAGGGAACCGTCTTCGTTATAAACACCCTTCTCTTCATCAATGATATTTTCATACAGACGAACCTCTGCCTGCACATTATCCTGTGCGCTTACCCAGTGAATAGTTCCTTTTACTTTTCTTCCGTCCGGCGAATTGCCTCCCTTGGAAGCAGGATCGTACGTACAGTGAACGGCTGTCACGTTGCCATCTTCGTCGGTATCATAACCCACACAGGTTACAAAATAGGCATTCATCAGACGTACTTCGTTGCCCGGGTAAAGACGTTTGTATTTTTTGGGAGGTTCTACCATGAAATCTTCTCTCTCAATGTACAGTTCTTTGCCAAACGGTACTTTTCTGGTTCCCAGAGTTTCATTTTCCATGTTGTTCGGAGCTTCCAGCTCTTCGATCTGACCTTGCGGATAATTGTCAATGATCAGTTTTACCGGATCCAGGATCGCCATCACACGGGAACGTTTCAGTTTCAGATCTTCACGGATGCAATACTCCAGCATAGCATAGTCCACAGAGCTGTTTGCCTTGGACACACCACACAGTTCCACAAACATCTTGATGGATTCCGGTGTAAATCCTCTTCTTCTCAGAGCGGCGATGGATACCAGACGCGGATCATCCCAGCCGTCTACGATACCCTCTTCTACCAAACGTTTGATATAACGTTTTCCGGTTACCACATTGGTCAGGTACAGTTTTGCAAATTCAATCTGCTTTGGCGGATACTGATATTCCAGTTCTCTTACCACCCAGTCATATAACGGACGGTGATCTTCAAATTCCAGCGTACAGATAGAATGAGTAACTCCCTCAATTGCATCCTCGATCGGATGTGCGAAATCGTACATTGGGTAGATGCACCATTTGTCTCCGGTGTTGTGGTGTGTCATATGTGCCACACGGTAGATAACCGGATCTCTCATATTGATGTTCGGAGATGCCATATCGATCTTGGCACGCAGAACTTTTGTTCCATCCTCAAACTCTCCGTTTTTCATCCGTTCAAACAGATCCAGGTTTTCTTCCACGCTTCTGTCACGGTACGGGCTGTTCTTTCCAGGCTCTGTCAGGGTTCCGCGATATTCACGGATCTGCTCTGCTGTCAGATCACATACAAATGCTTTTCCCTTTTTAATCAGTTTAATGGCTGCTTCGTACATCTGGTCAAAATAGTTGGATGCAAAGAACAGACGGTCTTCCCAGTCAGCTCCCAGCCATTTTACATCTGCCTGGATGGACTCCACAAATTCGATCTTTTCTTTGGTCGGGTTGGTATCATCAAACCGCAGGTTGAATTTTCCGTTATATTCCTGAGAAAGACCATAGTTTAACAGAATGGATTTTGCATGTCCGATATGCAGATATCCGTTCGGTTCCGGGGGAAAACGGGTGCAGATTGTCTCGTATTTCCCTTCTGCCAGGTCCTTTTCTATAATCTGTTCAATAAAATTCTTGGAAACTACTTCTTTTTCCATTACACTCCTCCTCAATTCAAAATAATCAATCATTGGTCCATTGAACTAATGATTAATATGTAATGCAACCACGAGAGCGTGTCTGAAACCAGACACGCTCTGATATAGTCTTCATATTACCACATTTTTTTTAAGAATTAAAGGGCTTTTTCTATTGTCTTTCCAGAATCTGCATGAATTCTTCGCCGGTGATGGTTTCATTTTCATACAGGTATTTTGCCAGTTCATGCAGTTTCATAATATTGTCCTGCAGAATCTGCAGTGCTTTCTCGTGCTGCTGTTTTACCAGCTCTACCACTTTCTTGTCGATCAGTGTCTGTGTCTCGAAGGAGCAACTCAGGGAGGAATCACCGCCCAGATACTGGTTGCTGACATTTTCCATCGCCACCATGTCGAACTCATCGCTCATACCGTAACGGGTGATCATACCCCTTGCCAGTTTGGTTGCCTGTTCTATGTCGTTGGAAGCACCGGTTGTGACAGAATGGAAGATCAGTTCCTCCGCGGCGCGTCCACCGGTGAATGTAGCAATCTTATTCTCCAGTTCTTCCTTATTCATCAGATAATGTTCACCGTCTTCCACCTGCATCGTGTAGCCGAGGGCACCGGAAGTTCTGGGAATGATGGTGATCTTGTGTACCGGTGCAGAATTCGTCTGTTTTGCCGCTACCAGTGCATGGCCAATTTCATGATAGGATACGATCAGTTTCTCTTTCTCAGAAAGTACACGGTTCTTCTTCTGATAACCGGCGATAACCACTTCGATACTCTCTTCCATATCTGCCTGTGTGGCAAATCGTCTGCCATCTCTGACCGCACGGAGTGCTGCCTCATTGACAATATTGGCAAGTTCGGCACCGGAAGCACCGGCTGCAGCTTTCGCAATAGCACTGAAGTCTACGTTATCTGCAATCTTGATCTTCTTTGCATGAACCTTCAGGATCTCTTCCCTTCCCTGCAGATCCGGCAGTTCCACCGGGATTCTCCGGTCGAAACGTCCCGGACGAAGCAGTGCAGGATCCAGGGAATCCGGACGGTTGGTTGCTGCCAGAATGACAACACCTTTGGATCCATCAAATCCGTCCATCTCAGTCAGCAGCTGGTTCAGAGTCTGTTCTCTCTCATCATTACCGCCGATATTGCCGTCACGCTTTTTACCAATGGTATCGATCTCGTCGATAAAAACGATACACGGTGCTTTTTCGTTCGCCTGTTTGAACAGGTCACGCACCTTTGCAGCACCCATACCTACGAACATCTCCACAAACTCTGATCCTGAGATGGAAAAAAAAGGTACTTCCGCCTCACCGGCTACCGCTTTGGCCAGTAATGTTTTACCGGTTCCAGGAGGGCCTACAAGCAGGGCTCCTTTCGGCATCTGTGCACCGATATCCTGATAACGTTCCGGATGATGCAGATAATCTACAATCTCTGTCAGCAGTTCCTTTGCCTCATCCTCACCTGCCACATCAGAAAACTTGATACCGGTAGATGATTTTACATAAATCTTTGCATTACTCTTTCCGAACATCATACTGCCCGGACCGCCACCCATGCTCTTTGCCATTTTCTTGGAAAGCCAGTTTCCGATCAACACAAAAATCACAATCGGGATCACCCAGCTGAAAATCAGGGTACCCAACATGGACTGTTTCTGCGGAATCACAGAACCAAACTTTACATTCGCCTGATTCAGCCGATCTACCAGATCAGGGTCATTCATAGTTCCTGTCTTGCAGACCTCTTCCCTGCCGTTTACATTTACTTTATAGTAAATTACAGCATTCTGTTCCTGTACCTCTACTTCAGTTACATTACCGGCACTGACCTGGCTTAAGAACTCGTTATATCCGGTCTCTTTTACACTTCGCTCACTCATCCAAGGCACCAGCAGAAAGTTCAGAGCCAACAGAACGACCAGTGCGATTGCATAATAGAAAATCACAGGCCGTTTCGGCGAATTGTTTTTGACTTCATTCATATCCTTTTTTCTCCTTTCTCATATACTTTATTGTATACCCTGGAAAATGCTTCCTGCAAGAAAACTATCAGAAAATTTTTATAAATTTCTCATAAAATATAACTGGAAATTATCCTCTTTCTGGCATATACTCTTTTATATATTAAGATGTCGGGGTCAAAAGGTATTCTGACCTCTTTGATACCGAATTGTTCCGTACTCTGTACGCTTATAATTCTCATATCATATCACAACAGGAGGAATCTCATGACAGGCAGCGAACGCCGACAGGAACTATTACAACTTTTATCCGGGACACAGACACCAATTTCCGGTGCCTCACTGGCAAAGCATTTTACCGTCAGCCGCCAGGTGATTGTTCAGGATATGGCACTGCTTCGTGCTCAGGGACATGAAGTGCTTTCCACCAATCGCGGGTATCTGATCCAGGCCCCTCTCCGTGTCTCCCGTATTTTCAAAGTTTTTCACACCAGCGAACAGATTGTCGATGAGTTATGCACCATTGTGGATCTCGGCGGCACCGTTGAAGATGTCTTTGTTCATCATAAAATCTACGGCCAGCTTCAGGCACCCTTGCATATTTCATCACGCAGAGACGTACAGATCTTTCTGGAAGAGTTAAATAGCGGCAAATCCACGCCACTGAAAGATGTCACTTCCGATTACCATTATCATACCGTCTCCGCGGACTCCGGCGAAACTCTGGATCTGATCGGACAGGAATTAGGAAAGAAAGGATATCTCTGCCAGTAACTTTCTGGCTGTGATATCCTTTTTTGTCCGTTTTCTATTTTCCCGGTATCTTATTCTCTATTGTCTCTGCTTTTCTCTGTCACAACCTGATACATATACAGTTCGTGCAGTGCTCTCGTTGCACAGATATATTTTGCCTGCCGGATCAGATCGTCCTCCGGCTGTCTTCCCCAGACAGTAAATACCTGATCGAATTCCAGACCCTTCGCAAGATAGAACGTTGTCACCGTAATACCTTTTTTGAACCGGGAACTGTCCTTGTTCATATAGGTAACCTGTTCATCTCCCAGCTCTTTTTTCAGGATTGCTGCCATCTTCCACGCTTCCTGATCGGTTATGGTAAGAACTGCTGCTGTCTCATAACCGTCCGGCTGTACCCGCAGTTCCTTCAGAATCTGTGCGGTAACTTCTTCCTCTGTGATTTTTTTCTCACACACCGGTTTTCCATGGCGTTCAAAAAGTTTAAGATCAGTAATTCCGGCAAGTTCAGCCGCATAAGCAGCGATTTCCACCGTATTCCGATAGCTTTTATCCATCACGATTTTTCGAAGTTTTTTCCCGAGAATCCCCGGTAAAAATGTCAGCACATCCTGCTGTTTTTCATCCATAGTCTGTGCCCGGTCTCCAAGAATCGTCATCTTGCACGGAAAAAGCTGTGACAAAATCTGGTACTGCATCGGCGTATAATCCTGCATCTCATCGATTACCAGATGTTTGACTCCTGCACGTTTTGCGGGCTGTAACAGACGATATTTCAGATACAGCACCGGATAGACATCCTCATAACGCAGCATACGCTTCTCATACCATACCGATGGGAGCGGACGCATCCCGACAGACTCCAGAAAACGGCTGTACAGCACATAGATATCTCTCGTCTCATACATCGCCATGAACTGTTCGTAAAAATACTGCTGTTCTTCCTCGTTCAGATCCCGTCCGGCAAGAGTTTCATAATCATCAACCACATATTCCCGCACTGCATCCATCCGGGACAGTAACGGAATCTCCAGAAACCGGGTATAAAATAGAAGCAGGATCCGGGATGCTTTGATCTCGTAATTTCGATACGTAAAATCCCGGATATCCATCAGACTGTCCTCTAGTTCCATCAGATAACCTTCCATCTGGTTCAGAAAATCCGGAGACTGCTTTTCCCAGTATCTTCCCCGCTCCTTCGGCTGTACCAGGTTCCTTTCAATCATATCATACCGGTCTTCACAGTCCGGCACCACATCTTTGAGTTCCCGGTAAGCAAAGAGATCAAAACTCATTTCCTGAATATTTTCTTCTCCCAGTTCCGGTAAAATATGGGAAATATAATCTGAAAATACACCATTTGGCGATAAGATCAGAATATTCGAGGATTTCAGGTTTTTCCGGTCATGATATAAAAGATACGCAATCCTGTGAAGTGCCACCGAAGTCTTTCCGCTTCCAGCCACTCCCTGGATCACCAGAATCCGATCACTGGTATTTCGGATAATCGCATTTTGCTCTTTCTGGATCGTCCGCACAATATTTTTCAGCTGGACATCTCCATTGGCTCCAAGCTCCGCTTTCAGGATATCATCATCGATCTTCACATCACTCTCAAAGGCATAGATCATTTTCCCGTTTTTGATCTTATACTGCCACTTGGAGACAATTTCTCCATCCATCCGTCCTCCCGGTGCTTCATACCAGGCTTCTCCTTTATCGAAATCATAAAAGAGACCGCTCACCGGGGCACGCCAGTCATATACCAGAGGTGTCTGTCCGGTTCTTTCAGCAAAATTGCCGATACCAATATAAAAACTTTCCGCCGCATCTTCTCCGTCATAACAGAAATCCACTCTGCCAAAGAAAGGGGAATCAAGCATTTTCTGAAACCGGTGTTTCAGATGCATCTGCTGCTGATTTGTATTCAGCTGATTCAACAGAGCCTGCTGATTATCATAATCCTCATATCCGTACTGATCCATCTCCGTATAGTTTTCCCAGTAGTATTCATGCATGTCTTCTACTTCTTTTGCCCCTTCTTCAAGGGACAGATTCAGCTTTGCGATTCGTTCTTTCAGTTTTTCTAGTACCAGGTTTAAGTAAGCAGTTTGGTCTGTCATCGTCCTCTTCCTTTATACAAGAGGCTGTTGTACGGTCTTACCGGCACGCACCACAGCCCCTGTTATTTACATTTCATAACTCTGTTCAGTACCTTCACAGTTACGAGCCAAAATGCATAAAAAATCACCTTCGGTGATGGCATTTTGGCTTGTATGTCTCGGGATTTTGACATATTCATGTCAAAACACCTCGCGGGACAGTGGCTACTGAATAGTTACTACATTTCATAAAATGCTTTGTAGCATTTGGTTGTCTCGTATACATCTGCCTTGGAACTTACTTCATACGGTGCATGCATATTCAGGATCGGTACACCGATATCGATCACATCCATACCGTAAGCTGCCGGAATATAAGCGATAGTTCCACCGCCGCCTGCATCGATTCGTCCCAGTTCTGCTGTCTGGTATTCCACTTTTGCATCATCAAACGCTTTACGTAAGATACCCAGATATTCTGCATTGGCATCATTAGAACCGCTCTTTCCTCTTGCTCCGGTATATTTGCTTATCGCCGCTCCTTTTCCAACGTACGCGGAATTATTCTTTTCAAATACTTCAGCATACAGCGGATCATATCCGGCATTGACATCTGCAGACAGCATTTTTGAGTTTTTCAGAGCGCGGCGCAGTTTCAGTTCAGAGTATTCCCCCTGACTGTTGATCACTTCTGCAACAGTATTTTCCAGAAAATGAGCATGCATACCGGTTGCTCCCACGCTTCCGATCTCTTCTTTATCCACAAACATGCATACTTTTGTCTTTGCAGACGGTTTGCTGTATAAGAATCCCATCAGAGAAGTAAAGGCACAGATTCTGTCATCCTGTCCGTAAGCCATGATCATGCTGCTGTCCAGACCGAAATCCCTTGCTGCTCCTGCAGGCACAACCTCAAGCTCGGCAGATACAAAATCTTTTTCTTCAATGCCATACTGTTCTTTTAACAGCTGTAACACATAAGCTTTGACCGGATTTTCTTCCTTTTCATCTTCTTTTTTATCCATCGGCTGACTGCCCACCAGAAGATCCAGTGCTTCTCCTTCAACGACAACGCTTCCTTTTTTCTCCATCTGTTTTGCGGACAGATGCACCAGAATGTCGGTCACTCCCACAACCGGATCTTCCGGTTTCTCACCTATGTTTATCTGCACGGTTGTTCCGTCTGTTTTTACGATCACACCGTGGATCGCCATCGGAGAAGCTACCCACTGGTATTTTTTGATTCCACCATAATAATGGGTGTCCAGATAAGCCATACCTCCGTTTTCATATAACGGGTTCTGTTTGATGTCCAGACGCGGAGAATCGATGTGGGAACCTATCAGAAGCATACCATTTTCGATATCATCTGTTCCGATTTCCATCATGATTACGGATTTTTTCATATTTTCCGCATAGATTTTATCTCCGGCTTTCAGCTGCTTTCCTTCACGGATCACATCCTCCAGATTTTCAAAACCCTGTTCTTTTGCGATTCTGCAGATATTGCTGCTGCATTCCCGCTCTGTCTTTCCTGCATCCAGAAATTCCCGGTACATCTTTGCCAGTTTCTGGATCTCTTTTTTTTCTGTCTCATGATACTGTCTCATGATTCTTACCCCTTTCTGCTTTGTAACTACTTTGTAACTGTTCAACATCTTCACAGTTACACTACTTTTTGTCTTTGCAGACCATATTAAAAACAGTACCACAAATTTTGCGGTCTGCATAGGTCTTTTTCTTATTTCCACTCGACTTTGCTTCCGGATTTTCCTTTTGTCACCACCAGCTTCTGCTCAATCTGTTCCTTCAGTTCCGTTACATGTGAAATGATTCCCACCAGCCGGCTGCCTCCGGAGAGTCCCTGGAGGATACGGATTGCCTGTTCCCTGGCGTTTTCATCCAGTGAACCAAATCCTTCATCAATAAATAAGGTATCGATATGAACTGCTCCCACAGCCTGTGTGATCACATCCGTCATACCAAGTGCCAGTGCCAGTGCTGCCATGAAGGATTCTCCACCGGAAAGGGTCTTGACATCCCGCACCTTTCCGGTGATCAGACTGTAGACATCCAGATCAAGGCCGGTATTCCCCTGAGTGGAAAGGTTTTCCATACTTCTGCATTTTAGCAGAAACTGTCCGGCAGCCATCCGTTCCAGATGACGATTGGCACATCGGATCATATGCTGAAAATACTGACGCTGCATATACGATTCCAGATCGATCTTTGCCGTGCCGGTAAGGCTCCCGTTGGCAGTGCGACTCAGAGTATTCAGTACCTGATACCGTTTTCGCAGTTCTTCTCTCTCCTTCGTCAGCTGCTGCAGTCTTCGGTTTGCCTGCTGATTCGTCTCTCGTCGGCTGTAAAGCTTTCGGAGTTCTCTCTCCTTCAGCCTCTGCTGTTCTTTTTGTTCTTTCAACTCCTTTTCCGTCTGTTCAAGATCCGGGGCTTCTTTTTCTTTCAGCTGGCTTCTCAGCCATTCCACTTCCTGACAGCTCCGGCGCAACTCCTCTTCGTAGGCATCTATTGCTTTCTGCCTCCGCTCCAGCTCCGCAGGTTTCATGCATGCTTTCTTAAAATCCTCTTCTTTTTCAAAAAGCTGTTCCCTCCGCACCTGTTCATAAGCGTTCTGTTTTTCCTGTTCCTGTTGTTTTAAAGTTTTACACTGTCGCTGTACCTCTTCCAGCTGACCTTTTTTCCTGTTTTCTTCCTGCAGGAATTTTTGCAGACTCCCGGAGACACGATCCAGCTCTTTTTTGGATATCTGAAGCTTTTCTTCTCCGTCTATCAATCGTTTCCGGGCTTTTTCTTCCCAGTCTTCCCAGCGGTTTTTCATCACTTCCAGACTTTCTTCCTCTGTCTGTTCTCTATGTAACAGATGCGTTTGCTGCTCCCGGATGACCGCTATTTCCTGCTGATAGAGGTTTTCTGACTGCTGATACTTCTGTCTTCGGTCTTCCCTGGTATTTTCCGCCTGATTTCGGCGTTCTCTCTCTTTTTCCACCAGTTCCTGGCTCAGATTCTCGGAAACCGGCTCCGCCGGAGCCGGATGATGGAGGGAACCACATACCGGACAGGGATAATTGTCCTGTAGCCCGGAAGCAAGAATCCCTGCCTGTCCGGCAAGATATTCCTGATACAGAGTTTCATAACGTTGGGCCTGCTGCCGGTAAGAAAGGTCTGCTTTCCGGTAACTGTCTGCTGCCTGCTGCCGGTGTATTTCCAGACGCTGTGCTTCTTTCAGATGGCTCTGCAGCTGTCCGTACTGTTCAAGTGCCTGTCGCAGCCGTTCAAGCACCGGCACTTCTTTCTCCTCCAGTTTCTGCACATAACTATTCCAGGTTTTCTCCTTTTCTTTCAGTTTTTCTGTTTCCTCTTTCCGTTCCTCCAGCCACGCTTTCAGCTGTTTTTCCTGCATCTGCATCCGTTCTCTGCTCTCTGCCGTCTCCCGGTAGCCTACATAAACCATTTCTACTTTTGCCGCCCGCTTTGCGGCACCGATCCGTTCCTTTTCCTGTTCCTTTTCTTCTCTTTTCTCTTCCAGCACACGAATCTGTTTTTCCAGCTGCGTAAGTTTTGAAAAACTCTCTGCTCTCTCTTTTTCCACACTGTAGCGCTGATTCAGTTTTTCCAGCGCCGCAGTTGTTTTTTTCATTTCTTTCCGGCTCTGTTCATACTGCAATTTATCTTCTTCCAGCATGCGCTCTGCAAAAGCAAGCACAGCCTCAAGATCCGGTTCTTTCTGTCCTGTCCGGAGCAGTTCCTCCTTTTCCTGAACCGTGCTTTCCGAAACTTCCAGCTGTTCTATCTCCCGCAGACAGGACTTTCTGTTATCCTCCAGCTCACCGTAACACCGTTTGTTCCTGTTTTTCAGTTCCTCCTGCACCCGTCCGAAGATTCTTGTATCAAAGATCCGGGAGAAAATTTCTTTTCGCTCATCGGACTTTGCCAGCAGCAGCCGCAGAAAATCTCCCTGTGCGATCATCGCGATCTGCATAAACTGCCTGGCATCCACACCGAGGATTTCCACCAGTTTCCGGTTAACTTCCTGTCTGTTTCCCGGATACAGACTGCCATCCGGCTGATACAGCTCCACGCTGCCCCGCTCCTTTGTCATCGTCCTTCCACCGTCTTTGTTCTCTGTGACGTCCACCTGTCATTTCTTCGCCTTTCCCCAGACGAAGAAAGCTTCCCAGTTCAATTTCTCTGGCGCAAAATGCCAGTGTCGGCTCACATACCAGGCTTGCACGCAGTCTGGTCAGTTCTCCCTCCGGCATCTGTGGAAACTGTGCAAATAAATGTTCACTGCTTACCAGTTCCAGCACTGCATCTCCTAAAAACTCCAGCCGTTCATTACATTCGATCCGGTTCATCTTATGTTCATTGGCATAGGAGCTGTGACGCAATGCCTTTTCCAGAAGTTCCGGATTCTGAAAATGATATCCTATCCTTTTTTCCAGTTCCTTTAATTCTCTCATATTTTCTCCCGATTTTATTTTTCACATATCACCTTCGGTGATTGTATATTGCCCTGTGACTGTTTCCTGTTCTGTCAGAAAACAGTTTACTCCACAACTCTCTGAATCAGATCTATCGCATCCGCCACCGTCACGATTTTTTCTGCTTCTTCCTGTGGAATCTCAATATCAAAAGCATCCTCTACTCCCAGAATAATCTGATACAGATCCAGAGAATCTGCTCCCAGATCCTCGGTAAAGGTGGTCCCCGGCATCACTTCCGAAGCATCCACATTCAGTACTTCCGCAATTATCTGCTGTAATTTTTCCAGTTCCATCTCTAATTATCCCCCTTATTATCCTGCTTCATATTCTCCTGAATCTTTCCGCAGATATCTTCTTTTGAAAATGTAATACACTGAATCAGTGAATTTTTGATCTCATTGGCTTTCGAACTTCCGTGAGCCTTGACTACCAGCCCTTTCAAACCAAGCAGAGGTGCTCCACCGTACTCGCTGGCATCAAAACTTTTGAGTGTTTCTTTTAATGCCGGTTTTACCAGAAGAGCTCCGATCTTACTGCGCAGAGTGCTCATCATCCCTGCTTTTACCTTGGAAATCAAAGTGGCTCCTACACCCTCGTACAGTTTCAGGATTACATTTCCCACGAATGCCTCACAGACTACGACATCACAGACTCCTTTCGGAATATCTCTGGCTTCCACATTTCCGATAAAGTTAATGTCTTTGCACTCTTTTAACAACGGATAGGTTTCCTTCACCAGTGCATTCCCTTTTTCTTCTTCTGCACCGATATTGACCAGACCTACCTTCGGGTTTTTCACTCCCATCACATATTCCATATAAATAGAACCCATGCGCGCAAACTGTACCAGATGAGAAGAACGGGCATCCACATTGGCACCACAGTCGATCAGCAGGGAAACACCGGTTGCTGTCGGAATCAGTGGAGCCAGAGGAGCGCGTTCCACGCCTTTGCTTTTTCCTACCAGGACCTGTCCGCCTACCAGTACAGCTCCTGTACTGCCACAGGATACAAAAGCAGAAGCTTCTTTACTTCTTACCATTCGCAGTGCCTTTACCAGAGAGGAGTCTTTCTTTTTCTGAATAGCGTGTACCGGCGGTTCTCCGGTTTCAATGATCTCAGATGCATGAACAACTTCCAGACGTTCCTTCGGATACGTATATTTATCCAGTTCTTTTTTCAGAACATCCTCCTGACCTACCAGATATACATACAGTTCAGGTTTCTCCCGCAGTGCTTCGACCACTCCTTTTACCGGTTCCTGTGGCGCATAATCGCCACCCATAGCGTCCACGGCCACTTTAATATATTCGCTCATATTTCATCCTCTTTTCCCATAAACCTGTCATATCTCTGTTCCTTTTTCTCATAGAACAAGTAACGTATAACTATCTATATGATACTAGACATTGTGTAAAAAAGCAATGAAAATGTACATAAAAGGGACTTGCCTTTCCTGACAAGTCCCCTGTTTTTCCTGTTATAAGATTTCCTTTTCTGCTACTGCATCACACCGTCAGATCCCAGATGATAACCGTCTACATCCGTATCATGTGCCATTGCACCGTTTTCCTGGAAATAATACCACTTATCTCCTTCCTGATACCAACCGGTACGGATATATCCGTTCTCGTCAAATACATACCACTGACCGTCAATTTCCTGCCAGCAGCTGGTTGGATAAGTTCCGTCCGCATTCTGATACCACCAGTTTCCATCGGTCTGCTGCCAGCTTCCGGAAGCTACTTCTTCTGTAGTCTCTTCTGTAGTCTCTTCCTGTGTATCCCCGGTTTCTTCCGGTGCTGCTTCCTGCTCAGTGATAGTAACACATTTGGTTCCGCTGGCTGTCAGCTGAACTCCGTCACCTACTGTATTGGTTACTACTACATAATAGTAAATTGTTCCGGACTCAGTGGTCGGCGGTGTATAGGTTGCTTCTGTTGCACCGTCAATAGCTGTTCCACCTCCATTGGAATCCACATTGTTCCGATACCACTGATAGCTTAACGTTCCTTCGGATACTGTGGCTTCCACAGTCAGCGCATCTGCAGTCGCATGCAGATCGTATGTAACCGGATCTCCCATCTCAGAAGTGATCTGTGGTTTTTCCACACTGTCATCAATATTTGCTGCATTCAGATCCACAGTAACTTCCTCTTTTTTTGTGTCTTCACTGTTATTTCCTACCAGGATACCGATTGTATCTTTTGCTGAGCAGGCAGTCATAAGCGGCATACAACAGAGTGCTATGCCTGCAAGCAATCCCCTTTTTAATCTCATATTATCTACTCCTTTTATTTTGAAATTGTTACAATTTCTTTTCATTCCTGTGTTGTATTGTAACATTTTCATAATTATATGTCAACTGAAAGGCTTCCCCTCTTCCTTACAGCTGAGCAGTTACAAAAATGTCGTAGATCGCACGGATCGCAGTCTCAAAATCACGGTTTTCCACACCGATGATAATATTCAGTTCACTGGATCCCTGATCGATCATCTTTACATTGACATGATTATGTGCCAGTGCTGAAAAGATTCTTCCTGCTGTACCTCTGTTTCTTCGCATACCTCTTCCAACGACCGCGATCAATGCCAGATCTGCTTCCAGATCGATGGCATCCGGCGCTACCGCACGGTGAAGACCTGAGATAATGTTCTGTTCCTTTTCTTCGAATTCACTCTGATGTACATACACAGTCAGTGTGTCAATGCCGGAAGGCATATGTTCAAAGGACAGCCCGTTATCCTCAAATACCTGAAGAACTTTTCTGCCAAATCCGATTTCAGAGTTCATCATATCTTTCTCGATATTAATAGAAGCAAATCCTTTTCTTCCCGCAATACCTGTGATCGTATAGGCCGGTTTGTAGCAGGTGCTTTCCACAATAACCGTACCTTTATCCTGTGGGCGGTTGGTGTTGCGGATATTGATCGGGATACCTTCCTGACGAAGCGGGAAAATAGCATCTTCGTGCAGTACAGTGGCTCCCATATAAGCCAGTTCCCGGAGTTCTTTGTATGTAATTGTCTCAATGACGGCCGGATTGTCTACGATACGCGGATCTGTTACCAGCATACCGGAAACATCGGTCCAGTTTTCATACAGATCTGCATGGATCGCTTTTGCAACGATAGATCCCGTTACATCAGAACCTCCACGGGAAAATGTCTTCACACTTCCATCATGGAGAGATCCATAAAATCCCGGGATTACTGCATGATCGATTCCTTCCAGTCTTTCTTCCAGCTTTTTATAAGTCATCTCACCGTCCAGATTTCCGTTATCTTCAAAGAAAATACATTCTGCAGGATCCACAAATGTGTAACCCAGATAATTTGCCATCACGATACCGTTCAGGAATTCTCCTCTGGATGCTGCATAGTCACTTCCTGCCTGCGCAATGAAGTTTTTCTCAATCTCTGCAAACTGTTCATCCAGTTTCAGATCCAGTCCCAGTCCGTCAATAATTTCCTGGTATCTCGCCTGGATTTTTTTGATCTTTCCTGCAATCTTTTCACCTTTTTCAGCTGCCCGATAACATTCATAGAGCATGTCGGTTACTTTGATATCTCCATCAAAACGCTTTCCCGGTGCTGACGGAACCACATAACGTCTGGATTCATCTGAACGGATGATATCACCTACTTTTTTAAACTGTTCCGCACTGGCAAGAGAGCTGCCACCAAACTTCACTACTTTTTTCATGTTTTCCTCCTCTGTGCATAACTGTACATATGCGGTTTTTCATTTTCTCCTATTATAGATTTCTCATTTTCATATGTCAATAATAATGTCTTGCTCCGGATAGCACAAAAATCATGCTCTCGCATGATTTTTGTATAAAAACAATATACTGACTGATTTATTTTTCCATCTCACCCTCACGGTATTTTTCAATCTGCTCATAGTTGCTTGCAAGAGCACCCGTTCCGCTTGCACCCTTTGGTCCGAAACGAAATACAAATTTCAGAAGGATTGGCGTTATGATAGTCGTGATCACAACTACAATAACCACAGGTCCCAGGAATGAAGATCCCATCAGTCCGAGAGCTGATCCTTTATCAGCAACGATCAGTGCAACCTCACCTCGGGAGATCATACCGACACCGATACGGGCACACTGGTAATTCTTATATCCACACACTTTTGCACCCAGTCCGCAGCCCAGCACTTTCGTCAGTACTGCGACGATTACCAGAACAACCGTAAATCCCACAACTTCTCCGTTCATAGCCGGAAGTACAACTTTGATACCGATACTTGCAAAAAACAGCGGTGAAAGAAGCATATAAGAAATCGTGTCGAATTTGGATGCCAGCCACTGTGTTCTCTGTGTCTTGGATACTACCAGACCTGCCACGAAAGCACCTGTGATATCTGCCACACCGAAGAATACTTCTGCGCAATATGACAGCAACAGACAGAATACAAATACCATGATTGCATGGCGATGCAGTGGTCTGTTTGTCAGTTCTTCCCATTTTTTGTAACCATAATAGAATGCCACACCTGCAATCAGCGCAAATGCAAAGAAACCTACGATTTTTAACAGTACCATACCGAGGCTTACGGAAGAGTCTGCCATACTGGTAACAATTGTCAGTGCAATAATACCCAGAATGTCATCGATAATTGCGGCTCCCAGGATCGCATTACCGGAATGAGTTTTTAATTTTCCCATCTCTTTCAGCGTTTCCACACTGATACTTACAGACGTTGCCGTCAGGATAACACCGATAAAAATATTCTGTAAAAACGCACTGGCTCCCGCATCAGAATCGATAATTCCGGGCTTGTTAAAGAAATATGCCACGGCAAACCCGCCTGCCAGAGGTACCAGAACACCCAGCAATGCGATCACAAACGAGGCTTTTCCGCTCTTCTTTAACTCGTCGATATCCGTCTCCATACCTGCACAGAACATCAGAACCACAACTCCGATCTCCGCAGCATCATGAATAAAAGTGGTCTCATGGAGAATATTAAGACAGGCCGGTCCCATCAGTAGACCTGCCAGCAATGCCCCTACCACCTGTGGCATATTGTAACGACGTGTTACCAGTCCGAGGATCTTCGTAGTAAGCAGGATCAATGCCAGATCCAGTAAAAAATTGTACGTTGTTTCCATGTTTTTTCCTCCCTGTGTTTTGCGGTTCCCATCTTCAGGTCAGAACCGCACTGTTGCCTACTATAGCATTTTTACAGCGGAAAGACAATATTTTTTTAATAAAATTTTAATATTTTTCTTACCGCTCAATGGAGGTTTTCCAGTTCTTTCATTCGTTTTCTCCGGCGCAGACGTTCACCGCTTTTATTATATACAAAGAACGATTCCACCAACAGTTTATTAAAGGGACCCAGCTTGTCTTTGGTTGTTTTATCGTACCGGGTTCCGCCACAGGTAATATAGGAAACACTTTTTACATATTTGATCAGATCCGATTCACAGCGGATATTATCCGGCAGTTTGGTGTACGCCATTCCGATACATTCCAGTCTGTGGGCATCGCTTCCCCCAAATCCGGGTTTATGATACTTTCTTGCCAGTTTTCTGGCCTTTTCGTTCACTTCTTCTGATTCGCAGGCATTGAAAACTTCCACAAAGTCAAACTGTTCCATCAGACTTTTCAGACGTTCTTCGTGAAACTTCTTTCTCGCCTGGGTTTTGATCAGACTGAGGTATTTTTCTCCGTATGGATGCGCCGGTCCGACAATTCCTCCGTATTTGTGTACCACCATGATCAGAATCTGAGCCGGCAGACCGCGCAGTTCAAGAAGTTTCAGCTTCACTCCCTCCGGCATGATCACAAGCATATGTCCACAGTCGATCGTATCATATTCCACACCTTTTAACACCACGAAATCTGTATGATTCTTTCCTTTGATGGAATCTCTCCATTCCCGGTAACCGTCATAAGAGTTGTGATCGGACACCAGCATCCCGCCGAATCCCTTTTCTTTCAGTTTTTTGATATATTCTTCGATCATGACTTTTCCATCCATGGAACCCTCTTTGGTATGGCAATGCATATCGAACTTCATATACCCTCACCCCTTTTCGTACAGTTTTCATAACGACCTATCTTTTTGCACTTTCGCAGATAGTTATTACTAATTTCTTTACAGATATTATAACCTTTTTCGTACGCGGTTACAAATTATAATTGTAAAATTTTCACCGAAGGTGATTTACGCGAGCAACGAGTCAAAGTCCGTGCTTGCACGGAACCTTGATGAGTGCCGCGATAACGATAAAAACTCGCAAAGCGTGTTTTTATCGTTTAAATGCATTTTAGCTCGTAACTGTGAAGGTACTGAACAGTTACGATTTATAAAATAATTTTCGTCAACGCTTTCTTCTGTTTTTATTATAACAGAACCCTTCTTTCCGCACTACTATATTATTCATCTGTGCAAAAAGATTGTTACTGGTTACTGTCCACTCCGTTCTCAGCAACACGCCTTGCAGAATATCATCAGTGAACAGCAACAAAGGATTCCGTAAAAATAATTTCATGTAAACTATGAGAAACACACTGCGCATCCTCGCGGAGCGTTTTTTGCTCTACAGGAAAGCAATTTCCTGTAGAGCAAAAAAGCTTCCCGGGAAAATCCCGGGAAGCTTTCTGAATTTATATTTTTTATTCTATTTCTTCCGGCTCCATGCTCAGCACGTGCTCTTCACCTTTGTCAGTGATATCATATTTCTTTTTGTACTCGCTGAAGTATGTGTAATATTCGAAACTGTCCGTTGGATAGATCTTACTGTCGCGGATATGCATATCCGGGTCTTGTTCGCCACTCTTCATCAGGGCTACCATGGCACTTGCACAATGGGATGCAATTCGTCCGAAGCTATTCAGGATATCGTTAAATACAGTTCCCTCTTCCAGCCCGCAATTGCCATTGCTCAGTCGTTCCACATGGTGCATCTTCAGCTCGTCACACAGATGTGTGATGACCACACCGAGAGGAGCCACCCTCTGTGCTGCCTCTTTATCATCATTCAGAAAAGCGTTGCAGGTAATGTTGATTTCTTCGCGTACCGCTTCCATAACGATATTCAGCTCATTCCATGCTGCCGGTGAAAAGTCTGTGTGATTGTCATGCATCTCGTTGGACATATGCGCAATATAAGAAGCATGGTCTCCGATACGCTCAAAGTCACCGATCGTGTGCAGATACAGAGATACCTGACGGGTCTGTACCGTGTTCATCTCACGCTTTGTCAGCTGAATCAGATATTCTCCCAGACGGCTTTCATATTTGTCAATCAGATCTTCTTTTCTCTGTACTTTGTCAAACTTATCCTGCTGATATTCATTCAACAGATTCATGGCTCTGTTGACATTCTTGCGAAGTTTCTTTGCCATGCCGTTCATCGCACGGTGACACTGTGCAATTGCCAGTGCCGGATAGTTCAGCAGACGTTCCTCTAACAGATCAAAATCTGCTTCGTCTTCCAGTTCTTCCGCACTGTCTTTTACCAGGATACATACCAGCTTCTCGAGTTTCGGAATAAACGGGAACAGTACTACTACAGTTGCCACACGGAATACTGTATTTAACAGTGCGATAGATACCGGTGTCATCACCATATCTGTAAAGGTAAAGTGAACAAATGCATTGGCTGTATAAAAGATAACAGACCACATGATCAGTCCGAACAGGTCGTTCAGCAGATAGACCAGTGCGGTTCTCTTTCCATTTTTATTGGCGCCGATCGCAGAGATCAGAACCGGACAGGCCGCACCAACACCGATTCCCAGTACGATAGGGAAAGCACTTGCAAATGTTAAGAGACCGGTAACAGAAAGTGCCTGCAGCACACCAACGGTGGCAGATGCACTCTGTAAAACTGCTGTAAACAGGATACCTACCAGAATACCTGCCAGCGGGTTGGAAAACATCGTCAGCATCTTGATAAAGGTAGGATTTTCACGCAGCGGAGAAACCGCTCCACTCATCATCTGCATACCTGTCATCAAAATGGCAAAACCAAGCATGATATTTCCAATATTCTTATGTACGGAACGTTTGCAGAACATACGGAAAATAATGCCAATTACAGCTACAACGGCAGAAATCGTCGCAGTAGAAAAGATACTTGCGATTCCGCCACCGCTTCCTCCAATATAAGAAAGACACAGGATCCAGCCGGTAATACTGGTTCCGATGTTGGCACCCATGATGATACCGATCGCCTGCTTCAGTTTCATCATACCGGAGTTTACAAAACCGATGACCATGACCGTCGTGGCGGATGATGACTGAATCACACTGGTAACACCCGTACCAAGAGCTACTCCTTTCAACGGTGTATTTGTCATTCGATATAAGAAGGCTTCCAGTTTGTTACCTGCCACCATCTTCAGGCCATCGCCCATCAAAGACATTCCAAACAAAAATAATGCTACACCGCATAGCAAAGACAAAATCATTGAAAAAATTGCCATATGTTTCTCCTCTGTTGTCTGACATCCCGGATCTGTTTCCGGAATGGACACATTCTAAATTTGGTTTCTTTTTACTTTTGTTTTACTTCTTATTTTCTTTTTCTTAACATTTCCTTTCTTATTATGCCATGTTGCCGTCATAATTACAATGTTTGATTGTTTTCCTACGTGATTTTTATCATCCCGTCAAAAATGCGCCGTTTTTTTTGTGTAAATTTCAGCAATTTTCCAACTATTTTCTCTATTGACATACTTGTGTGTACCTTTATGTCAATTTCGACTTTTCTGTTAAATTTTTAACGTCGCAGTATGGCTCTCCGTAGAATGTTTTTTCATTTACGGGAAGAAAATTGGCCGGAAACAAAAAAACGATGTCTCATCCCCTGTTCAGAAGTTATGAAACATCGTCTTACTTTTACAGATACGAACGAATATCCACCGTAAGTTTTTCTTCTATATTAATCAGCCGTTTGGCAATATCCTTTGCCTTTTCGTCAGCCTCTGCATACTGGTTCAGACAGCGGTGCAGCGACTTGATTCCCATATTGCATCCATCCGTCATCAGATCGGCGATCGTTGCGTCAGACTCATCCAGCACCAGTTTTCCTTTCGTCTTCATCCAGAACATGCCTTTTGCCATCAGGTTCGGTTCTTTCCTCTCATCCCGGTTAACTTCCAGTTTCTGCCGGATCTCCTCCTGCAGTTTTTCATGTTTATCCCTGCATCCAAGTAACAGCTGCCGGAATTTTTCTTCTTTTACATACGGAAGTACCTCCTGAATCGAAGCAATTCCCATCTGTACACCGGCGTCACACTCCTGTAACAGCCGGATTGTCTCTTCCTGTCCCATCATTTCTTACTGCCTCCTTTTTTTGTTACATGCAGATATAGTATGACGTTTGAAAAAGACTTTTATGCGAATATTTTTGTTTTTCTGAAAGCCTCATGCATGATTGACGTAACATGTTTTGATGTATTTTTCAGACTTCCACGATTGCTCTGCTCCAGATTTCCGTCAGTTTTTCCAGAGAATACGCTGCATTGGCAGGGCTTGTGGACGGCAGTTCTTCCATCGGAAGGTTCAGTTCCTTATCCTGATACTTCCTGTAAAGTTTTCCTGAAGTTTTTCCGTTGGTGTAAATCTTCCGGATCTGCGATTCTCCCACGATTTTCCCAAGATCCGCCGGAACCACATCTTTGATACTGCTGTCGCTCGACCCGATGATACTGCACTGTTCGATCACATCATATACGGCAACACCCCGCCGGAGAAGCATCGCTTTTTTCTCTTCCACCGTCTGTGGCTCCTCCTCTTTCAACACTGCCGCCAGTACTTTCCAGAAGCGATTCCGCGGATGCCCGTAAAAAAATGCCTGTTCCCTTGATTTCACAGATGGGAAACTTCCCAGAATCAGAATCCGTGATTCTCTGTTATACACCGGCCCAAAGCCGTGGCTGATGTTTTGATATTCTTTCATATATCTACTCCTTTTTTTAACCCGCCTCAAAGTAAGGGAATCTCCACCAAGCAAGGCGAATCTTCCCTTATTTTCTCATTATTTTTTATTTCACTGCCCGTTTCTTCCCGGACAATACTGTTCCTGCAATCAGTAACACCGGAAAAACAATCGCTGCAAGGATTCCTTTTTTCAGATCTTCGGAAAACATGCTGGATACATAGCCGACCAGTGTCGGACCGCCGGAGCAGCCCAGGTCACCGCCGAGGGCTAACAATGCAAACATAGCGGTTCCACCGTTTCGCATGACAGCAGATGCCTTGCTGAAGCTTCCCGGCCACATAATTCCTACGGACAGACCGCAGATTGCACATCCCAGCAGGGACAGCTGTGGAAGCGGAGACAGGGAAATCAGCAGATAAGAGCCTATACAAAGCAGCCCGCTGCCCACCATGAACTTGTCAAGATCGATTTTATCACCGAATTTTCCATAAAACGCTCTGGCACTTCCCATCAGGATGGCGAAAGCCATCGGTCCTGCCAGATCGCCGATCGATTTGCTTACTCCCAGACCTTTTTCCGCGAAAGTGGACGCCCACTGGCTAACCGCCTGCTCGCTGGCTCCGGCGCAAACCATCATCAATAACAGGATCCAGAACATTTTCTCCCTGCACAGGTCAAGAATTGTCATTCCCGTTTCTCCTTCTTCTACCAGAGGAGCAATCGGTGCTTTTGTAAAAATCATTCCGTTCACAATCGGGATGATCGCCCAGACACACGCAAGGATCTTCCAGTTTTCAATCCCGAAAATTTTAAAAAAGCAGGTGGAGATCAGTACAACTGCCACATGTCCCCAGCAGTAAAATGAATGTAACAGACTCATCGCTTTTTCTTTGTTGTCTGTCGGACAGCTCTCCATGATCGGACTGATCAGTACTTCAATCAGACCGCCGCCGATCGCATAGATCATAACAGACAATAGAATTCCTGTATACGCATCCGGTAAAAGGTTTGGCAGTACGACCAGTCCGATCAGTCCCAGCGCGGATGCCGCATGTGCGATCACGATTGATACCCTGTAGCCGATCTTATCGACAAATCCGGCAGATAGCAGATCCACGATCAGCTGAACACCAAAGTTGAGTGTGATCAGCATGGTAATTTTACTCAACGGAATCCCATACGTTTTTTCAAAGGTTAAAAATAGCAACGGTACAAAGTTATTGACCACCGCCTGCACCACATAGCCGATAAAACAGGCATATATGGTTTTCTGATACTTATCTTTCATCACTTTCCTCCCATGTGCGCCCCGTTTTCCGGAGCTTATCCTATTTATATTATATATCAGCCTGTGTCGTTTGTAATTGCATTTATTTCACTTCTTTTTATACCATATCAGTAACTGTTCAGTACCTTCACAGTTACGAGCCAAAATTCATAAAAAATCACCTTCGGTGATGGCATTTTGGCTTGTATGTCTCGGGATTTTGACATATTCATGTCAAAACACCTCGCGGGACAGTGGCTACTGAATAGTTACCTATATCACACTTTTTACCAGTTACGGTTATAAAAACATTTCAAAACCATAGCAGGATTTTTCGAATCCATAATGTTCATAGAATCCATGGGCCGCCGTTCTGGGAAGACCGGAATCCAAAGTAATCGCTTTACACCCTCTCTCCCGTGCCTCTTTGCTTACAAAATCCAATAATTTTTTCCCATATCCTTTTCCCCTGTCTTCTTCTCTGGTGATCAGAGTGGATACATAGCAGGTCAGTCCGGACATCCAGAAGGTCTGAAAATAATCCCCATGACAAAATCCCCTGCAGACCCCGTTTTCTTCATATAACCATGCGAAACTATTCTCATCATCCAGTACTTTTTGATATACCTGCCTGACGGTTGCTTCCTCATATGTATTATACGTCCACAACGCTTTCACGAATTCATAAACTACCGGGAAGTCTCTCTCTGTTGCTTTTCTGATATGTTCTTTCTGTGTCATATCCTCCACTCCTTCTTCTTTACCTGTAAACCTGATATTTCTGCGGATCCTCTGACACTTTTCTTACACATATTCCCTCATTATACTTCCGGACTGCTTCTTTTGTTATTCATTCGTAACTATTCATTCCCCTCACGGTTACGCTACCTGCTGAATAGTTACATTCATTCATCCTTTAGCTGAGATACTTTCTGATTGCAGCCTCCTGCAACCCTTCCCCGATCACGATCAGGATCTCCTGTCCTTCTTTGATCGGCTGTTTTTTCAGTTCATGGCGAGTTGCATTGACCTCGATCCAGCTGCCATTTTCCTCCTGCATAAATCCTTTGATCCGGAAGACTGCCCCACAGGACGGATCTACAAAGATTTTTTTCATTCCAGCAAGAATTTTCTCCACCGGCATCTGACGTTCCATCACATACACCGTGTCAAAACTGTTTTCTTCTGTAAAATCCATTTTCTGATAATTTTCCTGCACATAACCGCACTGCTGAAGCTTTGCAAAATCCTCATCTGTGAGCGCCAGACTGCCTTTTCGGATAATTTCCTGATCCAGTCTGCGACCGCAGCGTACCTTTTCCAATGCTCTGTTCAGATGTGTGATCGTTGCCTTGATCTCTTCCTTCGTTGCCTCTTCTGCTCGGCTCAACACAACCGCACCCGCATGTGCCGCCTCCGAAGCCAGCAGATACTCAGACATGTCCGAAAGTTCCGACTCCAGCTTTGCGTTGACTACGGTAATGACATTTCCAATCTGATACCACCGATCCAGTGGTTCATCCCGCAGCACATCAAAGAATTCATCCACATCGTATACACCGGATGGTTCCACCAGTACCCGATCATACCCGCACATTCCCATCGCGATCAGCTTCGTGCGAAATCTCCTCCGGTGTGTTTCCCTGTCGCATCCACCAGCGATCATCTCCAACTCGCACTTATCCCCCATCAGTTCCTGCAATAATAACATATCCACATTGACCGAGCCAAAATCATTTTCCAGAATCCCGATGTTCATTCCCTGATCCATCAGATATTTTGCATAGTGTTTGATAAATGTCGTTTTTCCCGAACCTAAGAATCCGGTGATAAGATCAATTGTAACCATATTTTCTCACCTCACGTTGTTTCCATATCATTCTGTCAGTTTTACATGACTACATTATGTTCGGTATTACTCCTGTTCTCACCTTACCCTCTTGTCACACGATGGATCCGGGTTTCATCATAACGATCCTGCTGGGTTCTCTCTTCTGCCGGATATCCCAGCGCAAAGATACCGAAGGCTCGCTGACTTTCCGGAATACCGATGATTTTTTCTACTTTTTCCATCCTGTCCTCTAACGGCGCGATTCCCATCCAGACACCGCCAAGTCCCACTTCATCGGTGGCAAGCCACATATTTTCCATACAGATACTCAGGTCAATCTGTGCGTACGCCGGTACGGTACATTCTTTCCGGTAAGCGGTAACGATCGCCACCGGTGCTTTCGCAGTGAGTTTTGCGTATGGTGTTGTCTCAGAAAGTTCTTCTAAAATCTCCGGATCTTCCACGATGTAGAATTCCCACGGCTGCTGGTTACAGGCAGATGGTGCTGCCATGGACGCCCTCAGAATATAATCCAGTTTTTCCGGTTCTACCTTTTTCTCCTGATACTTTCGAATACTGACTCTGTGAAATAAATCTGCCATTGTTTTGCCTCCTTACATTTTTATATCTGCTATCTTATCATTTTTTCACAAAACTTCCAATCTATTTCTTCATACAGCTGCTTCTGACATTATTTCCGATTACTGTTCAGTACACCCACAGTTACGGGTAAAATCCATTCCAGGTCTTCTGTCATTCTTAAACATAAAAAATTCGAATCCATCTGTTGTACAACAACTTATGAATTCGAACTTTTTATGTTTTTGATACTGAATTGTTCTGTACTTCGTACTCGCCCAATCCTTTTCAAGTATTCCCTACAGGCTGAACACACCCAGTGACTGCAGAAGCAGTGCTGCCAGCAGAACCGGCGCGATGAATTTTACCATAACAATATACAGTTTCTTTCTTCCGAACTTATAGCCGCCAATCGTTACTTCATCGATAATGGTCTGTGGTTTTACCACCCAGCCGATCAGGATACAGCTGAGCAGTGCAACAGTCGGCATCAGCAGGTTGTTGCTCAGGTAATCCATCAGATCCAGAATCTGTGCAACCGCACCATTCGGAAGTTTCAGTTCAAAGTACAGGACATTGTATCCCAGACACACGATCACTCCGACAATACATGCATAGATTGTTACCAGAACCGTTCCTTTCTTTCTGCTCACATGGAACCGGTCAATAATGTTAGATACAATCGATTCCATGACAGATACGGAAGATGTTACCGCTGCAAAAGATACCATCAGGAAGAAAATCGTTCCGATGACCGGACCGGCTACTCCCATCGCCTCAAAAATCTTCGGCAGTGATACAAACATCAGTCCCGGACCGGCGGACATTCCCTCCGTTCCCATGAACGTATACACGGCCGGAACGATCATCAGACCGGCCAGCAGAGCCACCGCGGTATCAAACCATTCAATCTGATTAATAGACCGCATCAGATTGGTCTCTTTCTTTACGTAAGATCCATAAGTTACCATAATACCCATCGCCACACTGATCGAGAAGAACAGCTGTCCCAGTGCATCGACAAATACGATCACAAAGTCTTTCAGTGTCATACCACTGAAATTTGGTACCAGATAAACTTTCAGCCCCTGCAGACCGCTTCTTGTCACACCGTCCGCATCGCTGTGAGACAACGTCATCGAAAAGATGGATATACCAACGATCATTACCAGAAGAATCGGCATCAGGATCCTGCTGTAATTTTCAATTCCTTTGTTTACTCCCCTGTAAACAACAAATGCGGTCAGGAACAGGTAGATAAACAGCCAGATGATCGGCTGCCACACGCTTGTGATATAGCCGGTAAAATAACCGTCCTGTGCGGCTTCCACCCCATGTCCGGTGATAAAGGTTCCCAGATATTTCAGTACCCATCCACCGATGGAACAGTAATAGGGCAGAATCACAACCGGAATGATACACGCCAGAATGCCAAGACCGCCCCATTTGGGGTGAATCATCCGGTACGCATTCAACGGACTCTGTCCGGTTTTTCTTCCGATGGCTACATCTGTGGTCAACAGCGTAAAACCAAAGGTCAGTGCCAGAATAATGTAAACCAGAATGAAAGTTCCTCCTCCATCCTTCGCTGCCAGATACGGAAATCTCCAGATATTTCCCAGTCCGACAGCACTTCCTGCTGCTGCAAGTACGAATCCAATAGATCCGGTAAAATTTCCTCGTTTGTTTCCTTTCTCCATACGTTACTCACTTTCTATAATTTTTGTACCTTACTACTGTACCCTGATTTCAGAATCTTGTCTAGCATTTTCCTGATTTTTTTGGTTTTTTATAATCCTTCAGCAGATAGGATCCCGTGAGGTGTTCCGGCATGAAAATGGTTACCGTTCACTCCGTTCCCAGTAACACGCTTTGCGATGCACAGAATTTATACTAATCGCATAAGCAGATATTTTTAACATTTCTCGCAAAATCATGTTATAATTTAATCTGATACGAATGAAACTTACTATTTTTCAGAATATATAAGAATAAATGGAGGGGACTATGGAGCATCAACGACTGACAAATAAAGAAGTGAAAAAGAAAAACCGGAATCAGATTTTCCGTTATATTTGTACCCATGGAACGGTATCCAATCCGGATATTGTCTCCGACCTGCACCTGAGTCTCCCAACCGTGACCAACACCACCAGAGAACTTCTCGAATCGGGGCTTCTGCGGGATCTCGGAGAGATGCAGTCCACCGGTGGCCGCAGAGCCAGAGCGCTGTGTGCCGCTTCGGATTATCGGTTTTCCATCGGACTGGATATCACCCGAAATCATCTTGGCATCCTTCTTTTGAATCTGACCGGCGACATTATAAAATATGAAAGAATGCAGCTTGGTTTTTCCAGAAGTTCTGCCTATTTCTCCGAAGTCTGTCAGAAAATTGATGATTTTCTCCTGGAAACGGAGATTTCCGGAGAACAGATCCTCGGTCTTGGCATCTCTCTTCCAGGAATCGTCGATCCGGTGCAGAAAATGATCACTTATTCCCATGCCCTCGGTGTGCGGGATCTGCCTTTTGGGGAAATACAATCGTCTTTCTCATGGCACTGTACCTTTTTAAATGATGCAAATGCAGGGGCTTTTGCGGAAGGCATCGGTTCGGATCTGCCTTCCCCCTTCTTTTATCTTTCTCTGAGTAACACCGTGGGCGGTGCCATCTTTCACGATGGAAATCTGCTTCCAGGTGATGCTTTCCGCTGTGGAGAAGCCGGTCACATGACTCTGATTCCCGATGGAAAACCGTGTTACTGCGGAAAAACCGGCTGCGTCGATGCCTACTGTTCCGCCAGACTCCTCTCGGATCTGTCCGGCGGACGGCTGGAAGATTTCTTTCTCGGACTGCAGCAGAACAACCCGGACTATCGTTCTGTCTGGGACACCTATCTGAAACATCTGGCTGTCGTCATCAACAACCTGCATATGCTCCTCGACTACGATATCGTCCTCGGCGGTTATGTAGGAAGCTTTCTCACCCCCTGGCTCGATACGATCCGCCACTTGGTTGCTGAACGCAATACTTTCGAAGACGATGGCAGCTTTGTAAAACTGTGTACCTACCAGACCGGAGCGGCGGCTTATGGGGCGGCGATGGATGTGATGGAAGGTTTTTTGCGAACAGTATGACCTGTGAATCCGCAAAGTAAATGTATCATTGCCGGTTTTATAATTTTAGAATGCCAGATAGGCATTTCAGGTTTTCGCTGACCCACATGCAAAAGAAGCAGAAATCCGAAAATAGATTTCTGCTTCTTTTGTATTATATGATATCATTATATGTTTCATTATCCGTTTATACCTGCGGGAATACCTCTGTAAACACCGCATCCATCAGTTCCGGGCTTCTGCGGCATTCTGCGACAACGGTGATGACTGCGTTTTTCTCGCGACTGATGATGGACCACTGGCAGTATTTTCCGTCGGCACGGAAGGTGTTTTCTCTGCCGCCCCAGAACAGATAACCGTAACCGAAGCTGTCTGCATCATTTTCAACCTGTTTGCTGGTAGCTGCTTTTACCCAGCTTTCCGGTACCAGTTGTTTTCCGTTCCAGTTTCCGTTCTGCAGATAGAGAAGTCCCAGTTTGTGGAGTTCATCCATTGTCAGGTAAAGTCCGCCGGCACCGAAGACATGACCATAGGGATCCAGTTCCCAGGTCGGACGGGCGATGCCCAGCGGTTTGAACAGTCGCGGATACAGGTAGGATACCAGATCACATCCGGCTCTCCGTTCTACCAGAACACCTGCAAGATACGGACCTACGTTATTGTATACAAACTTTGTTCCCGGCTCGTAGACAAACGGGAGGGCAAGACTCATCTTCACCCAGTCCTCTTCCTCATAAACCGGGCGCTGTGCACCCATCAGTTCCGCTTTTTCCTGTCCGAGGCACATGGTCAGAAGGTCTTTTACCGTAGCCTTTGCAAGGTTCTCACTGACATTTTCCGGAAGATCTTCGTCAAAACAGTCCACCAGTTTTTCATCCAGGGATAGCAGACCTTCTTTTACTGCAATTCCCACAGCTGTGGAAGTGAAACTTTTGCTGGCAGAATATACATTTCTTCTGCACTGTTCATCCCACAGTTTCTTTCCGATTTCTTTGCCGTCCTTCGTCACAACGATCCCCAGCACACCCAGATCTTTGACTTTTTTCTCAAATGCATCAAAATTCATAAAAAATCCCCTTTTGCACTCGCATATATAATTTACATTTTATGTTTTCCCATCTTCGCATAGCTGTCTGTTCTCGGCAGCCAGTCCAGGAACTTTGGAAGTTCCAGTTCCCAGAATCTCCATTCGTGTTCATAACCGTCCACACGGTCAAAACGGTGCTCAATTTTCAAAGAATTCAGATATTCCTCGAACTGGTCCACCGATTCAATCAGGAAATCATCATTTCCCACACAGAAGAAAATATCCGGCAGCTTTTTGCCTGCATCCAGATCGTCTTTGATCGTCTGATAGAGATCCATCGCATCCGGATATTGATGTCCGACTTTTTCTTCCATCTCTTTCGACCAGACCGTAGCCGGTGAAAATGCACCAACCGCGCGATATTGTTCTGTGTCTGTCATCGCATGGATCAGCGCACCATATCCGCCCATGGAAGCTCCTGCAATATAGGTATCCTCCGGACGATCTGAAATCGGGAAGTATGCTTTTACGAATTCAGGAAGTTCTTTTCCAATAAAATCGTAAAATTTTTCTCCGTAGATCGTATCCATATACAGAGAATTTCCCACGGATGCAGAAACTACCGCGATCCGGTACTCTTCCGCATAACGGCTGACGCATGTAAAACGTTCCCAGGAAAGATAATCATTTCCATGACCGTGTAACAGGTATAATACCGGGAATTTTTCCGGCATCTGATGCGTCAGTAACACCGGATCATCCATATCACAGGGACTTACTCCCGGCAGCGTGATTGTAAGATCTGCTCCGTGACCCAGAGCGTAAGAAAAAAAATTGCAATGCATCTGTGGCATGGTACATTCCTCCTTTATTGTTATTCACTTATTGTTTCCAGTGGTTTTGTCGTCGATCCTTCATGAAACGTTACCGGAATGTTCGTGACATCCTCTGCTTTTCCGTTTTCAATCATATCTGTGAGACTCTTCACCGCCTGTTTTGCAATCTCGTGCAACGGCTGCGCGATGCTCGATACGATTGGTTTCCCCTGATTTAAGAACTGCAGACCATCGTATCCGATAATCTGGATATCTTCCGGAACCCGTTTTCCCATCTCTTCGAGTTCTTCCCGTACAATCGTTGCGAGGTGATCCGAACTGGTAAAGATTCCATCGATGGAATGTTCTCCCATGGAAGGGGAAATATAAGCCCGCAGCATATTGTGGATCAGTTTTCTGGATCCGTAGGATTCATAGACCGAAACAATCTGTTTTTCTGACATTTCCACACTATTACAGGAAAGATCATGTTCCATACAATATTCAGTAAAACCGACTCTTCTTTTTCGTACTTCACTGTCTACGGATGACATTGTCATAAAGCACAACAGGTTGGTGGATCCTCTTTTATGCAGATTTTCTGCTGCAAGCCAGCCGCGCTGCCAGTTATCTCCTGCCACACATGGGATGTGTGATTTGTAATGACGGTCGATGGAAACAAAAGCCATGTTTTCGATCCGTTCCTCTTCTACCTTACTGTAAGTCACACCAATGATTCCGTCAACTTTATTTTGTTTTGCCATATCCATAAATGCCACTTCCCGTTCGGCATTATCACCGGACAGGCATAGCAGTACCTGTTTTCCGACTGCTGACAATTCGCTTTCCAGGGCATCCAGCAACAGTGCAAAATACGGATTGATCAGATTCGGCAGAATGACAACCACATAATCGGTCTTCTGCATCCGCATTCCCTTTGCCAGAGTATTCACCTGATACCCCAGTTTTTCTATGGACGCTTCTACCAGCTTTCTCCTCGCTTCACTGACACGTCCTCCATTCAGTACGTTCGACACAGTTCCCACCGATACACCGGCATCCCGTGCAACGTCTTTGATTGTTACCATTTGATTTTCCTCCTCCACACCATCCTATCAGATACTCAAGTTCGACACTGCAAGTTTCTGACATGACGCGTCCTTCATCGGAACCTGAAAAGGCTATATTTATTTTTATTATAGAATTATTTTCTCGTATTGTCTATGTATTGTTGTGCACTTTATTTTCTATGATACCAGGATCGTGAGAGTACGAAGTACGGATCAATCCGGTATCAAAGGGGGTAAAATACCTTTTGACCCCAACATCTTTCCGTTCATATAAGAAAAGGTGAGTGTATCTTTTCTTTATCAGATTCAGATACACTCACCTTTCAGTACCGCTTTATTATGATTTTACTGCACCGGCAACTACACCAGCGATAATATATTTCTGTAATGCGATATACAGGATGATTACCGGGATGATTGCCATAACCAGTGCCGCCATCAGAAGATCCATATCATTGCTGTATGTTCCCTGGAACAGCTTGGTTGCGATCGGGATCGTGTACAGAGATTTATCTGTCAGGATCAGGCTCGGCAGCAGGTAATCGTTCCACAGAGACAGGGCATACAGGATAACCAGTGTTGCTGTGGTCGGTTTTAACAGAGGGAACACAATCTGAAAGAATGTTCTCAATCTTCCTGCTCCGTCAATCTGTGCTGCCTCTTCCAGTGAGATCGGTACACCGCCTTTGATAAATCCATGGAACATGAATACCGCCATAGATACCGAGAAGCCCAGATGCATGAATATCAATGTTGCTCTGTGGTTCAGGATTCCAAATGTTCCACCGTAGATAGAGATCAGCGGGATCATAACTACCTGGAACGGGATTACCATGGAAAACAGCATTACCATGAAGATGATCTGATTGATCTTCCATGCTTTTCTTACGAAGATGTAAGCTGCCATGGAGGAGAACAGAATGATCAGGAACACACTCACACAGGTAATGATCAGGGAGTTCTTCAGGATGTTCATGAAGTTCATCTGCTGGAAAGCATCTACAAAGTTATCTGTTGTAAAACCTTTTTTACCACCCCAGCTCAGTGGCATTTTGATAATATCACGTTTGTGTTTGAAGGCATTCAGCACGATCATGTAGAACGGGAACATATAGATGATAAACAGCACTACAGTTACCAGTGTTTTCAGGAACGTTTTGATGCCTCTTACTGTCTTTTCCTGTCCTTCCATTATGCTTCAACCTCCTTCCGTTTGTTGATGATTGTCTGAGATACTGCAATAATCGCTGTAAAGATAAACAGGATGATTGCTTCTGTCTGTCCGACACCATACTGTTTTGCAGAAAAGGCTTTCTGATATACATACATGGCAGCCATAACAGTAGATCCGTAAGGACCACCTTCTGTCAGGGACAGGTTCACATCGTAGATCATGAAACATCTGGTGATGGTCAGGAACATACAGATCGTGAAAGATGCTCTCATCAGCGGAAGTACGATATATCTTGTTGTCTGAGATTCGTTACAGCCATCGATCTTGGCTGCTTCTTTCAGGTCTTCGGATACACCGGTCAGACCTGCGATATAAATTAACATCATGTAACCGGAGAACTGCCATATTGTTACCAGTACCAGTGCTGCGAATGCAGAGGCACTTCCTGACAGCATGGATTTCTGCAGAACTGTAACGTTCAGTGCATCACCAAAGTAAACAATAACTTTGTTAAATACGAACTGCCAGATATAACCAAGGATGATACCACCGATCAGGTTCGGGGTAAAGAATCCGGCACGGAAGAAATTCTTTCCTTTGATTTTTCCGGTTACCAGCAGTGCCAGTAAAAATCCGATCACGTTTACCAGTATTACGGAAACTACCACATACAGCAGTGTCAGTCCCAGGGACTGCCAGAAGCTACTGTCTGCAACTACTGCCGCATAGTTTTTCAGTCCTACAAAAGGTTTGTTGCTGGATACGCCGTCCCAGCTTGTAAATGTCAGATATACACCATATAAGAATGGTACGATTACCACGGCCAGGAATGCGAAGGTTGCAGGACCTGCAAATACCAGGAACGTGGAAACTTTGCTCCATAAGCTTTCTTTTTTACTATTCATCTCGTTGCCTTTCTTTCCCTCTTTTAGTAGCAGTTGCCGGGTCAGTGTTCATTACTCTGCCCGGCAACTTCTTAACTAGCAACCAATTATGTATCTGCCTTTTTGATTATTCGGAAAGGTTTGTCCAGTAATCCTGAACTTCTTTTGCGAATTCGGCACGGTCGATCTGTTTGTCCAGATATTTCTGCATGATCGCACCAACTTCTGACCAGTGATCTCCAGGATAATTAGAAGGCTGATCAAACAGTTTTCCTTCTACTGTGTATCTCTGGATACTCTGTCCCAGCATATTTGTAGCTTCTTCTGTGATGTTGGAGAATGCAGGTACTAAAGAGCAATCATCAACCAGTACTTTGTTTCCTTCAGCTGTGTTTGCCAGCCAGTCAAGGAAATCTTTTGCTGCTGCCTGCTGTTTTTCATCGTTACATTCTTTATCAATCATAACCTGTTTGGTAGCACCACCACAGATGTAATCATTTACGTTAGCATTTCCTTCTGTTCCGTTCTGCGGTACCGGCATGATTCCGATTTCAGTATCGTCTTCAATGTAATCAGAAATCTCTGCCCATGCCCAGTTTCCGTTGAACCAGAATGCCACATCACCTTCTGCCAGATCTGCAGCGTTTTCATCGTAATCAGCAGCCAGCGGATCTGCTTTATTGATGTTATATTCCATCAGCAGATCGTAGGTATCCATCAGAGAAGTAAATCTTTCGTTGGACATCAGATCTACGCTTCCGTTTCTCAGATCTTCCATAATCTTTTCTGTACCGGTCAGTGTTCCGTCCTGCTCTTCATATACCTGTGTGAAGTAATGTCCTGCATTGCTCCAGTCTTCCTGGTTCAGAGCCACCGGGCTTTCCATACCGTTGTCTACCAGTTTTTTCAGCAGTGCTTCGAAGTCATCCATGTTTGTTACAGAAGTCGGATCCCAGTCTTCTCCCAGAGTATCTTCGATTGCTGTTTTGTTGTAGATCATACCTCTGCCTTCGATACAGAATGGGAAGCTGTACAGTTTTCCGTCATTACCTGTGATACCATACTGTGTACCACCATTTGCTGCCCAGGATTCATCACTCAGATCTACGCCTTTTTCTTCGCAGATAGAAGCAACGTCCTGCGGATCACACATGATCAGTGTCGGTGCATTCTTTGCTGCGTATCTTGCAGATACTTCCTGAGAAGGTGTACCACTACCGATAGTGTAAACTTCCAGTTTTGCTCCTGTCAGTTCACCCCACTGTTCAGCGGCAGCTTCCAGCTGAGATTCGATCTCACTCTTTGTGTTCAGCATGGTGATAGATACACCGCTGAAATCTTCACGCGCGCTGGCTGTGGAATCACTGCTTCCGCTTTCATCTGTTGTTGTGGTTTCGCTCTTGGAAGAAGAGTCATCGGAAGAAGAGCTTCCGCATCCTGCCAGCAGGCTTCCTGCCATTGCCATTGTTAATATTGCTGCAACTACTTTTCTTTTCATATCAGATATCCTCCTAAAATAGTTTATGCACTTTGCTACTTTGAAACGGTTCATTTTCGTTTCTTCGTAGTTCCTTTCGTTGTACTTACTATACTACAACATCTTGCACAAAGCAATTGTGATTTTTAATCAAAGTTACCGGTTACTTTTTGTGCATTTTTACCTTTCCTTCCATTTTCCCATTTAGTTTTTATCTTCTTTATCTTTGAACCGTTTCATTTTATATGAATTAATCAATAAAATCTATGGGTTTCAATTTGATTTTTTCGCATATCTCCAGGTATCAATATGTGTTCAAATTTTCATTCCTCTGCTGGCTAAATTATTTCACTATTCAATTGCCCCCTGTTTATACAGCTTTTTTCCCAATTCTCAATTTCTATCTTTGTGTATTTTTACTACTGGTACTTTTTGCCGATTTATCCTATGATTAATTTATATATTGAATCATTTCATTTTATAAAATAACGTAACGGAGATAACAAGGAGGTTATCCAATGGCAACTTTAACAACTGTATCAAGTAATTATGGAACTATTAACGGTATTCAGAAAGATGGATATTCTGTTTTTCGGGGCATTCCATTTGCAAAGGTTCCCACAGGTGCTCTTCGTTTTGCACCACCTCAAAAACCGGAAAGCTTCAAAGAAGCTTATGATGCGTTTACTTTCCGTTCCATCCCCATGCAGCATTTCACCGACCCGGACGGTTTATATCAGAAAGAATTCTATGATAACCCGGACTTTCATTTTCCGATTTCTGAAGACTGTCTGTATCTGAACATCTGGACGCCGGCACATACTGCTTCTGAAAAACTTCCGGTAGCAGTATGGATTCACGGGGGTGGCTTTGAACATGGGTTTTCCACAGAACTGGAGTTTGATGGGGAAGCTTATGCAAAAAAAGGTGTGATCCTGGCGACTATTTCTTACCGCGTCAACGTGTTTGGTTTCCTTTATGATCAGAAACAGGAAGAGGAACTTGGTTTCAGCGGCAACCAGGGACTGCTCGACCAGATTGCCGCACTGGAGTGGATCTCTGAAAATATCGCTGCCTTCGGTGGGAATCCGGATAACATCACAATCATGGGCCAGTCCGCCGGAGCCATGAGTTCACATGTACTCACATTTTCTCCGCTGGCCACACCGATGATCCATCAGGCTATCCTTCAGAGCGGAAGCATTGCCTGTTTTCCGTCTCCAATGGTATTTACCAAAGCACAGGCGCAGGCGGTAACGGATAAGTTCTATGAACTGTGCGGTGTTTCTTCTATCGAAGAGTTACGCAGACTCCCCGCAGAAGACCTTCTGGACAAATCCGATGAACTGATGGCTCTGTACCCATCCCTTCCGTTTCGTCCGGTCGTCGACGGTCATGTACTTCCGGATACTCCGGATGTTCTGACAAAAGAAGGGGGCATGGCCCATATCCCCTATCTGATGGGTGTTACCAAGGATGATCTGTTTATTCCGGAGGGTGCTTCCCACAGAGAGGGTGGTTTCTTCACTGCTGCCGTTTCTTTTGCAAATGCCTGCCGGAAGCAGAATCTTCCGGTATATCTCTATGAATTCTGCCATGATCTGCCGGGTAGTGATGACGGTGCTTTCCACTCTTCGGAACTGTGGTACACTTTCGGAACTCTGAACCGTTGCTGGCGCCCAATGACCGATGAGGATCATGCACTGGCTGAGGAAATGGTGACCTGCTGGACGAGCTTTATGAAGCAGGGAGATCCGAATGAAGATGTGAAGGAAGAATGGAAGGCCTGGACAGAGGATGGAGGCTTTATTAAAACCTTTGCTTAATCGTTGAACGCTTCGCGAATTTGACTCGTTGGCGCGGCAGTCGTCAAGATCTCATGCAATGCAAAAAAATGGAACCAGGCATTCATTTTTTGAATTGTCAGGTTCCATTTTTATTTTTCAATATATATTTTTTCTTTTATACGAAATATCAGGATCAAAAACATAAGGAAGTAGCCATTCTCCAAAGTAAAACTTGCATATTACAAATGTTTTTGAGCGTTACAGGTATATAGAACAGCCATACGTAACTATTCAGTAGCCACTGTCCCGCGAGGTGTTTTGACATGAATATGTCAAAATCCCGAGACATACAAGCCAAAATGCCATCACCGAAGGTGATTTACGCGAGCAACGAGTCAAAGTCCGTGCTTGCACGGAACCTTG